>NZ_JBEZIR010000003.1:0-162378 GCF_040651175.1 Kitasatospora sp. NPDC048540 | reverse complement strand
AGCACCCGGGGCTGCCATGGGTTGTCGGGGGGCCCCCCCGCGACGGGTTCCGGGGCCGCGCCCCCGGAACACCGTGGATCAGAGCACCTTGGACAGGAACGCCTTGGTCCGGTCGTGCTGCGGGTTGCCGAGCACCTCGCGGGGGTGGCCGGCCTCCACCACCACACCGCCGTCCATGAAGACCAGCGCGTCGCCGACCTCGCGGGCGAAGCCCATCTCGTGGGTGACCACGATCATGGTCATGCCCTCCTCGGCCAGGCCCCGCATGACGTCCAGCACGTCGCCGACCAGCTCGGGGTCGAGCGCCGAGGTGGGCTCGTCGAACAGCATCAGCTTGGGCTTCATGGCCAGCGCCCGGGCGATGGCGACCCGCTGCTGCTGGCCGCCGGAGAGCTGGGACGGGTAGTTCTTGGCCTTGTCGGCCAGCCCGACCCGCTCCAGCAGCGCCATCCCGCGCTCGCGGGCGGCGGCCTTGGACTCGCCCTTGACCTGGACCGGCGCCTCGATGACGTTGTCCATCGCCGTCATGTGCGGGAACAGGTTGAACCGCTGGAAGACCATCCCGATGTCGCGACGCTTCATCGCGACCTCGCGGTCCTTCAGCTCGTACAGCTTGTCGCCCTTCTGGCGGTAGCCGACCAGGTCGCCGTCGACCCAGAGCCGGCCGGCGTTGACCTTCTCCAGGTGGTTGATGCACCGCAGGAAGGTCGACTTGCCGGAACCGGACGGGCCGATCAGGCAGAACACCTCGCCCTGCCGGACCTCCAGGTCGATCCCCTTGAGGACCTCGACCAGGCCGTACGACTTGCGCACGCCCTCGGCGCGGACCATCAGGCCGCCCGGCTGGACTTCGGTCGGGTTGTTCGTCAGATCGGTCATCCGAGACCGCCTCCTTCACCGCCGCCGCCGTGGACCCCGGCGTCGGCGGGCTTCGGTGCCGGCTTCGACCGCAGGCCCTGGAACAGGCCGCGCATCCGCTGGAGCGGGGTGGGCGGCAGGGCCCGGTTCGAGCCGCGGGCGTAGTGGCGCTCGATGTAATACTGCCCGATGGTCAGGATCGAGGTGAGGAAGAGGTACCAGAGGCTGACCACGATCAGCAGCGGGATGCTCTGGAAGTTGCGCGAGTAGATGTTCTGCCCGGCCCGGAAGAGCTCCTCCAGGGCGATCACGCTGACCAGCGAGGTGGTCTTCAGCATCGAGATGGTCTCGTTGCCGGTCGGCGGGATGATCACCCGCATCGCCTGCGGCAGGATGATCCGCCGCATGGTGTCGAAGCGGCTCATGCCGAGCGCCTGGGAGGCCTCGTGCTGACCCTCGTCCACCGACTGGATGCCGCCCCGGACGATCTCAGCCATGTACGCGGCCTCGTTGAGACCGAGGCCCAGCAGGGCCGCGACGAAGGTCGGGATCAGGACGTTGGTCTCCTGCGACCAGAACGACGGGCCGAACGGGATGCCGATCGACAGCCGGGCCCAGAGCACGCCGAGGAAGTTCCAGAACACCAGCTGCACCAGCACCGGCGTGCCGCGGAACACCCAGATGTACACCCAGGCGGTGCCGGACAGCAGCGGGTTCGGCGACAGCCGCATCACGGCCAGCAGGATCCCGCCGAGCACGCCCATGACCATGGCCAGCGCGGTCAGCTCGAGGGTGACCACCAGGCCGTGCAGGATGCGGTCGTCGAAGAGGTAGTGACCGACGAGGTCCCACTTGAAGGCGGGGACGGTCACGATGGCGTGGATCAGCATGGCCGCGAGCAGCAGGATCACTGCGGCGCCGACCCACCGGCCGGGGTGACGGACCGGGACGGCCTTGATGGCCTCATGCCGTCCCGGGGTCGCCTCCGGCCCCTTGTGGAGAGAGTTCACGATGTGGCCTCAGAACAGGTCGCTCGGAGCGAGGGGGACGAGATCAGCTGGTGGCGCCGTTGAGCTGCGCCTTGTCGATCGCGCCGGCGTCGACGCCCCACTTCTGCAGGATCTGCTTGTACGTGCCGTCGTCCATCAGCGACTGCACCGCCTTCTGCACCGCGGGGGTGAGCGCCGAGCCCTTGGCGAGCGCGATGCCGTACGGGGCGGAGTCGGTGGTGGGGCCGAGCTTCTCCAGCTGGCCCTCGGTCTGCTTGATCGCGTAGTCGATGACCGGGGAGTCGGCCATCATCAGCTGGTCGCGACCGGAGACGACGGCGTTGGTGACGTCCGTCTGCAGGTCGAACTTGTCTCCGTCGTTGGGCACCGGCGGCTTGCCGGCGGCGACGCAGGCGGGGTTGATCACGTCGGTGATCTGGTCCGCCTGGGTGGTGCCGGTCTGCACCGCGATCTTCTTGCCGCACAGGTCGTCGGCGGAGATCTTGTCGGGGTTGCCCTTCTTGACCGCGATACCGGTACCGGCGGTGAAGTAGGTGACCATGTCGACGGTCTGCTCGCGCTCCTTCGTGTCGGTGAAGGAGCTCATGCCGAGCTGGTACTTGTTGGCACCGATACCCGGGATGATCGCGGTGAAACCGGCGTTCTGGACGTCGGCCTTCAGGCCCAGCTTGGCGGCGATGGCGTTGGCCAGGTCGACGTCCATGCCGACGATGGTGCCCTTGTCGTCCTGGAACTCGTTCGGGGCGTAGGAGGCGTCCGACCCGACGACCAGCTTGCCGGACGACTTGAGGTCGGCGGGGACCAGAGCGGCGAGCGCGGGGTCGGCCGTCACCGCCGAAACCGACGCGCTCGGGTTCCCGGAGCTGGAGCCGGAGCCGGAACCGGAGGAGCTGCTGCTACAGGCGGTGAGCAGGAGCGTGCCGGCGGCGAGGGCGGCGCCGGCCACGACGAGGCGGGGGCGCGGGGTACGAGCGGACATCAGGGGGATCTCCTCCTGTAGGAGAGACGGGCGGAGCACGCCGCCGGGGGAAGCGGTGCGCCGGAGGCGTCGGACCCGGGCGTCGCTGTCCGGGGCCGGCCACGACCGGTCGTTCGGTTTGTGCTGGTCCTGCCTGAATTCAATCGCCACCCTCCGCCGAGGTGGACGAAATTGATCGAACTGCCTCGACTGGGACGACACCCGGCTGCTTGGGCTGGGGGAAGGCCGCTGCGACCGAGTTGGGTGGAATCCTGCCACTGAGTACCGGGGAACGGGTCTCTCTGCAGATCAAAATCGGATAACGAGGCGCCTCAACGTCCGCTATTCGGACGAATTCCGCGCCCCTGTCACCCTGTGTATAAGTATGCAGACCGGAGTGCTCAAGGCGAGCACCCCGGCCGCCTGTGGCCTCAGCCGCCGTTCACCACCGCGTTCTGGGCGGCGCCGTCCTTGAGGTTCCACTTCTCCAGGATCTTGTCGTACTCACCGCTGCGGATGATCTGGTTCACCGCCTTCGCCAGCGTGTCGCGCAGCTCGGCGTTCTCCTTGGCGACCGCGAGACCGTACGGCGAGGGCTGCAGCTGCTGCCCGGTGATCTCGAACTGCGCGCCGTTGAAGCCCTTCTGCACGGTGTAGGCGGCCACCGGGTAGTCGTTCATGTCGGCCACGGCCTTGCCCGAGGCGACCAGGGCCAGTGCGTCGTTGTCGGTCTCGGTCAGCGTGATGGTGAGGGTCTTGTGCGCCTTGTCGCAGGCGCCGGTCTGGCGCTGGGCGATGGCGGCCTGGGTGGTGCCGCGCTGGACCGCGACGGTCTGGCCGCACAGGTCGTCGAGGGACTTGATCTTCTTGGGGTTGCCCTTGGGGACCAGGATCGTGGTTCCCGCCAGGAAGTAGTCCACGAAGTCGACACCCGGGTTGACCTGCTGCCCGTTGTCGTCGGTGCCGTCCCGGCGCTGGCGGTTGTCGGTCAGGGCCGACATCGCGACGTCGAACTGCTTGGCCTGGAGGTCCGGGATCAGCTTGTCGAAATCGGTGTCCATGATCTTGATCTTGATCTTGAGCTGCCGCCCGATGGCCTCGGCGAGATCCGGGTCGAACCCGGTGGGGAGCCCGTCCTGTCCCTTGAACTCGACCGGCGCGTAGTTGACGTCCGAACCGATCCGCAGGACGCCGGCGGTCTTCACCGCGTCGGGGAGCCGGTCGTGCAGCTCCTCCTCGGGGGACTTGGCCGCGCCGATCGAGCTGCAGCCGGTCAGGAGCAGGGACCCGGCCGCGAGGGCCGCGCCGGATCTGGTGAAGCGGCCGGATATGCGGGCGCTGTGGTGCATGGAGCTGGTCCTCCTGTGGGAGAGGGCGGTGCTGTCCCACCGGGGTGCGCGGGTGTGCGCCGGCGGTGTACGGGCACGTCTCGGTGCTGCCGAGAGGGGGTGGGCCCGTCCGGTTCCGGTGGTCGATTGCGAGGATCCTGCCATCCCACCCTCCTGCCCCGGGTCTCGGGTGTGTCAGAATCCGGTATCGGGTAACCCCCGAAGCCCGAACACAGACCGCCGGTTCGCGACAGGACCGGGGTGCGCAGGACCGGAAGCCGAAGACGTCGACTCTGGATCCGAGGCACCGGCTCCCCTCCGTGTCTGCGTTCACTCCTACGGGTGTCCGTACTGGCCCGGCCGTTGCCGCCACTGGCCCCGGATCCTTCCGAGATCCGGTGCCGTCAAGTGGCTCAAAGGCCGTGAACAGTGCGTGACAAGGACGAAAAGGCACAGGTGCGGTGCCTTCGCCCGACCTAGGCTCAAGCGGTGTCTGTCACCTTCCCGGCTCCGGCTGGTGATGCCTGGGTAAGACCGGAAGTACAGCGCAGAACACTTGAAACCCTCATCCGAGGGCGCTGCCCGAAGGCCGTGCCCCGATCCCGGCCACCGGGTACGCGGGCCGCGTACCCGGGTTTTCCGTCCCCGGCCGGGTCGGCCGGCCGCCGGTCGCGCTCTCGCTGATCATTGACGAAGAGGTCATCGTGGCAGCGGAGATCATCCAACCCAGTACTCAGGACACCGTCGATCCCGTCGACGCCGTCTTCGCCCTCCACCGGGGCGGCAAGATGGAGGTCCGGGCGACCGTTCCGGTCCGCGACGCGGACGACCTGTCCCTGGCCTACACCCCGGGCGTGGCCCGGGTCTGCACCGCCATCGCCGAGCAGCCCGACCTGGTCAACGACTACACCTGGAAGTCGAACGTGGTCGCGGTCGTCACCGACGGCACCGCCGTGCTCGGCCTCGGTGACATCGGCCCCGAGGCCTCGCTGCCCGTGATGGAGGGCAAGGCGATCCTGTTCAAGCAGTTCGGCGGCGTGGACGCGGTCCCGATCGCGCTGGCCTGCACCGAGGTGGACGAGATCGTCGAGACCGTGGTCCGGCTCGCACCCTCCTTCGGCGGCGTCAACCTGGAGGACATCTCCGCCCCGCGCTGCTTCGAGATCGAGCGCCGGCTCCAGGACGCCCTGGACATCCCGATCTTCCACGACGACCAGCACGGCACCGCGATCGTCACCACCGCGGCCCTGTGGAACGCCGCCAAGGTGAGCGGCCGGGAGATCGGCAGCCTGCGGGCGGTCATCTCCGGCGCCGGCGCGGCCGGCATCGCGATCGCCAAGATGCTGGTCGCGGCCGGCATCGGCGACGTCGCCGTCTGCGACCGCCGCGGCGTCGTGCACGAGGGCCGGGGCGACCTGACCGACGTCAAGGCCGAGATCGCCGCGCTGACCAACCGGACCGGGATCAAGGGTTCGCTGGCCGACGCGCTGGCCGGCGCCGACGTCTTCATCGGCGTCTCCGGCGGCACCGTGCCCGAGGACGTCGTCGCCACCATGGCCGAGGGCTGCTTCGTTTTCGCGATGGCCAACCCCAACCCGGAGATCCACCCCGAGGTGGCGCACAAGTACGCCGCCGTGGTGGCCACCGGCCGTTCGGACTTCCCGAACCAGATCAACAACGTGCTGGCCTTCCCCGGCATCTTCGCCGGCGCCCTCCAGGTCCGGGCCACCCGGATCACCGAGGGCATGAAGCTCGCGGCCGCCAAGGCGCTGGCCGCGGTGGTCGCCGACGAGCTGACGCCGCAGAAGGTGATCCCGTCGCCGTTCGACGAGCGGGTCGCACCGGCGGTCACCAAGGCGGTCGCCGAGGCCGCCCGCGCCGAGGGCGTCGCCCGCCTCTGACGGCGCCCCGCGGACGGGCGCTCCGAACGGGCGTCCGCAGGACGAGCGGCGGACGGCCGGGGACGGACACGCGGTGCAGGTCACACCGACGCGTGGTTCCGGGCCCCGGCCGTCGCGGCTATCGTCCGGATCATGTTCGCTGCCTACGCCGCACGTATCGACCCCGCCGATCCGCTGAGCGGGCTGGAGCTCGGCGAGCTCCCCGAGCCCGAGGCCCGACCCGGCTGGAGCGTGGTGACGGTCAAGGCCGCCACCCTCAACCACCACGACCTCTGGTCCCTGCGCGGGGTCGGACTGCCCGCCGAACGGCTCCCGATGATCCTCGGCTGCGACGCGGCGGGAATCGACGAGGACGGCAACGAGGTGGTCATCCACTCCGTCATCGGCCAGAGCGGCCACGGGGTCGGGCCCAACGAACCGCGCTCCATCCTGACCGAGCGCTACCAGGGCACCTTCGCCCAGCGGGTCGCCGTGCCGACCTGGAACCTGCTGCCCAAGCCCGCGGAGCTCTCCTTCGAGCAGGCCGCCTGCCTGCCCACGGCCTGGCTGACGGCCTACCGGATGCTGTTCACCAACGCCGGCGTCAAGCCCGGCGACACGGTCCTGGTGCAGGGCGCCGGCGGCGGCGTCTCGACCGCGCTGGTGGTCCTCGGCAAGGCGGCCGGGCTGCGGGTGTGGGTCACCGGACGGGACGAGGCCAAGCGGGCCAGGGCCGTCGAACTCGGGGCGGACGCCGCGTTCGAGAGCGGCGCGCGGCTGCCCGAGCGGGTGGACGCGGTGATGGAGACCGTCGGCGCGGCCACCTGGTCCCACTCCGTCAAGTCACTGCGCCCCGGCGGCACGATCGTCATCTCCGGCGCCACCTCGGGGCCGAGCCCGGCGTCCGCCGAGCTCAACCGGATCTTCTTCCTGGAGCTCCGGGTGGTCGGTTCGACCATGGGGACCAAGGAGGAGCTGGCGGGGCTGCTGGCGCTGTGCGGGACGGCCGGGGTGCGGCCGGTCATCGACAGCGTGCTGCCGCTCGCGGAGGCCCGGGAGGGGTTCGCGCGGCTGGCCGGGGGGGACGTGTTCGGGAAGATCGTGCTGACGCCGTGACGCCGTGACGCGCAGTTCTGCCCCCGGCCTTGGGCCGGGGGCAGAACTGGCCGTGCGTCAGATGAAGAGCCGTCGGATGCGGGCGGCGGTGGTGGCCAGGGCGGCCTGGGCTTCGGCGAGTTGGGCCGGGGTCACACCGCGGGCATCGCGGGCGGTGTCCCTGACCTGGTCGCGGAAGCGGTCGAGCAGGCGGTCCAGCTCGCGGTCCGGGGCGGCTGCGGCGTCCGTCCGGGCCCACTCGGGGAGCTCGGCAGCGGTGACCGTGTCCGTGTCCGGGTCCGCGGTGTCGGTGTCCTTGTCCAGGTCGATCCGGGTCACCCGGATCTCCTCGGACTCCTGCTGGCCGCCCCAGCGGGCCGCGTCCGCCAGCGAGGACAGCCCCTTGGTGAGCTCGGCCAGCCCCTCGGCGAGGCCGGTCGACCAGTCGCCGCGGCTCGCGTGTTCGCGGACCTGCTGTTCCACCCGCCGCTTCAGCCGCAGCGCCTCCTGCTGCGCCGCGCTGCGGGCCGCCTTCGACTCCTCGCGCAGCCTGCGGGCCTCCCGCTCGGCGGCCTTGGCCTGTTCCTTGGCGGCCCGCTCCTGCTCCTTGGCGCGCTTGGCCTGGTCCTTGGCCTGCGCCTTGAACTGGGCGAACTCGTCCTTGGCGCGCTGCCAGGACTCCCGGTCGCCCCACGGACCCGCCCACGGGTCCCCGGCGTTGCCGGGCCTGGCGGTGGTGGCCTGCTTGGCCTCGCCCCAGAGCTCCTCGCGCAGGTCCTTGGCGCTGTCCCGGACGTCCTCGCGGATCGCGTCGGCCAGCTGCGCCACCGAGTCCCGGATCTCCAGCTCCAGTTCGGCGAGCTCGCCCTGACGCCCGGCCAGCTCCTGGCGGCCGGCGTCGGTGAGCCGGTAGACCTTCCGGCCGCCCTCGGTGCTCTGGGTGACCAGGCCCTCCTTCTCCAGCTTGGCGAGCCGCGGGTATACCGTGCCGGCCGAGGGGGCGTACAGGCCCTGGAAGCGCTCCTCCAGCAGCCGGATCACCTCGTAGCCGTGGCGCGGCGACTCGTCGAGCAGCTTCAGCAGGTACAGGCGCAGTCGGCCGTGGCCGAAGACCGGGGTCATCTCAGACCTCCTTGGTCAGCTCGGGGCCGGCCGGGAGCTCCTTGGTTGGGCCGCCGTGGTCGTCGTCCGCGTCGGGCCGGCGCAGGACGGTCACCGGGCCGGAGACGGTGGTGACCGCCAGCTTCCCGGTGCCGGAGCCGAGCTGGCCGGTGAGCCGCTTGGCGCCCCAGCTGCCGGTGACGGTGAGCTCCTCGAAGGTGCTGGAGACGTCGCCGGTGGTGGTGCCGGCCTCGACCTTGGCGTCGGCCAGCGAGGGCAGCCGGACGCCGACCTGGCCGCTGACCGTGGAGACCTTGATGTCGGTCGGGGTGGTGACGTCGAGGTCGAGGGTGACCGCGCCGCTCACCGAGTTGGCGTTGATCCGCTCGGCGGTGCCGGCCACCAGCGTGATGGCGCCGGAGACCGTGTTGACCTTGAGGTCGCCGGCCACCCGCTGGGCGTCCACGTCGCCGGAGACGGTGTTGGCCTGCACCGCGCCGGACAGGCCGACCAGGGTGGCGCCGCCGCTGGCGCTGTGCGCGCCGACCTTGCCGGCGATCCCCGAGACGGTGGACTCGGCGGAGACGGTGCCGACCTTGACCTCGGCGCCGGCCGGGACGGTCAGCGAGACCACCGCGCGGCGCTTGCGCCGCAGCGAGCTGATGAAGCTCTTGACCGACTGCACCGACTTGAGGGTCTCGCTGAACTCGTGCCAGTCGAGGTCCTTGTAGGCGACCGTGAGCACCCCGCCGTCGAGGGTGACCTGCAGCGGCTCCCCGTCGACCTCGGTCACCTCCAGCCGGGCGGGACCGTCGCCGGCCACCACGTTCACCGCGCCGCCGATGATCCGCACGTGCAGGGTGTTGACCGGCTCGTCGAAGTTGATCCTGTCAGGCTCGCTGACCGTCCACTGGCCCATTGGGTCCCGCCTCCCGTTCGCGATGTATCGCGTTCCACTGCTCAACACGATATATCGCGAATCGGGGAAGTCAAGCGGTTCCGCCCCGGACACGCGAACGGCCCGGAAGGCGGGTGCCTTCCGGGCCGTCACTGGGCGGCTCGCCTCAGTCCTCGTCCTCGTCGTCGAGCCGGGCCAGCCAGGTGGCCAGCCGCTCGACGGGGATCTCGAAGTCCGGGTTGAGGTCGACGAACTCGCGCAGGCGCTCGGCCAGCCACTCGAAGGTGACCTCCTCGTCGCCGCGCCGGCTCTCCAGTTCCTCGATGCCGCGGTCGGTGAAGTACACGGTGCGCTCCGGTCCGGTGGGATCTGACCTGGTCAGGATAGTGCGGGCGGCTCAGGTGTCGTTGCGGTAGTAGGTGAACGAGATCTTCACCGCACCGGTGGACTTGTTGCCCTGCTCGACCACCTTGCCCACCACCACCCCGCCGTTGGCCCGGTTGCGCAGGCAGAAGATCCGGCCGGGCGGCAGGTCGTCGTACTTCAGGTCGGCCACCGGGTGCTGGTCGATCGCCGTCGAGCACTGCTCGGGGCTGAGCGACTGGTCCCGGGTGATGTACGCGTCGCTGCTCCCGGACGACCAGTTGAAGTCGTCGTACGAGGGCGACAGCGCCCAGGCCGGGTACGAGGAGTCCGGCACCACGATGCCGTTGGCCAGGTCGAAGCTGTGGCTGGAGTCGGGGCTGGCCAGCTCGCGGTTCTCGTACACCATCGTGTACTTGGGCGGGCCGGACGGTGCCGCGCTGCCGGCGCCCGCCGCACTGTCGGAGCCCGCACTGCTCTTCGCCTTGGGGGAGGGCGAGGCGGAGGGCGAGTACGCGTCCTGGGCCGGAGCACTGGCGCGCGGCGCCGACGAGGCCGCCCCCGAGGAGCCCGACGATCCCGGCGAACCCGAGCCGGCGGTGCTCCCCGAGGCGGACGAGTCGCCCTTGCCGCCCAGCTTGTCCATCAGCACCACGCCGCCGACCGTGCCGCCGAGCGCCATCACCAGGGCGACCGTCAGCAGCACCTTCCAGGACACCCCCTTGCGCTGCGGCGCCGGAGCCGGCCGGGAGTCCGGGACCACCGGGCCGGGCGGCGGGGTGTCGAAGGAGGGCTGGTGCAGCGCGGTGGCCGCGGGCGGCGCCACCGGCCCGGTCGGGGCCTCGGTGGGCAGCGTCGGCGGACCGAACGCCCCGGCGGGCGGACCGAACGCGCCCGCCGGCGCCGCGGTCACCGGCCCGGTCGGGTACCCGCCCGGCACCGGCGGGTACCCGGCCGTCGCGCCCGGCGCCGCCGAGGGAGCCGGCGGAGCGGTGGGCGGCGGCGGGACCGGCAGCGGGGTCGGCGGGGTCTTCGGCAGGTCGGAGCGCCGGGTGATCTCGGTGTTGATCTGCCGCGGCAGCCAGTCGTCGGCGAACCGCAGCTGCCCGCCGACCGCCGGGTGGCTGCGCGCGATGTCGATGATCTCGGCCGGCCGCGGCCGGTCCTCGGGCCGCTTGGCCAGGCAGCGCAGCAGCAGTTCGCGCAGCCCGTCCGGGACGCCGTCCAGCACCGGCTCCTCGTGCACCACCCGGTAGAGCACCGCGGTCTCCGGCCCCTCGCCGAACGGCGGGGTCCCGCCCGCCACGTACGCGGCCAGCGCGCCGAGCGCGAAGACGTCGGTGGCGGGGGTGACCGGCCTGCCCTGCGCCTGCTCGGGCGACATGAAGGCGGGCGAGC
Source organism: Kitasatospora sp. NPDC048540 (assembly GCF_040651175.1). NCBI lineage: Bacteria > Bacillati > Actinomycetota > Actinomycetes > Kitasatosporales > Streptomycetaceae > Kitasatospora > Kitasatospora sp. NPDC048540. The sequence goes on along the minus strand of NZ_JBEZIR010000003.1, from coordinate 151,489 downwards.
CGATCCGGAACCCGGTCCCGGTCAGCGCGGTGGCGTCGGCGGCCCGGGCGATCCCGAAGTCGATCACGCGCGGACCGTCGGCCGCGATCAGCACGTTGGCCGGCTTGAGGTCGCGGTGCACCACCTCGACGCTGTGGATCGCCTGCAGCGCCTCCGCGATCCCGCCGATCAGCAGCAGCACCGTCCGCACCGGCAGCGCGCCGTGCTCCCGCACCACCTGCTGCAGCGACGGGCCCGGGACGTACGCGGTGACCAGCCACGGAGCCTCGGCGGCGGGCCCGGAGTCGATCACCTGGGCGGTGTACAGGCCGTGGATCCGCTGTGCGTTGGCCACCTCCTGGGCGAACCGGCGGCGGAACTCCGCGTCCTCGGCGAACTCCGGCCGCACCACCTTCAGCGCCACCGGCCGCCCACCGGGCGTGTACGAGAGGTACACCCGGCCCATGCCGCCCGCGCCGAGCCGGGCGAACAGCCGGTAGCCGCCCACCTCGCGCGGGTCGTCGGGGTGCAGCGGCTGGAAGATCGGCGCAAGCGGCGCGGCGGCGTCCCGCGGCGTGTCGGCGGTCATGACGGTGGCCCCCCTGTGGCGAGTGTCCTTCGGCCGCCGCCCGGTGCGGACACGGGCGGTGGTGTCCGGGGCCAACCTATCGGTGCGTCAGCTTCCGCTCCCAGCCGGTTCCCCAATTGGTTGCCGAGCTGTGGCCTTGGCGAACGTCCGTACCGGGGGTGCACGGACGCCCGGGCCCGGACCTCCGCCGCAGCGAAGGCCCGGACCCGGGCGTCGTGGTACCCGCCGTCAGCGGATCAGATGCTGAACACCTCGTCGAGCAGCGCCTGCTGCTCGGCGGCGTGCCGCTTGGCCGAACCGACCGCCGGGGCGGAGGAGGCCGTACGGGCGACGCGGCGCAGGCGGGCACCGCCGTTGGCGCTGCGCCCGACGACCACCTGCAGGTGGTCGACCAGGTTCATCGCGATGAACGGCCAGGAACCCTGGTTGGCCGGCTCCTCCTGGGCCCAGATGAACTGGACGTCCTCGCCGTAGCGGCTCAGCTCCTCCTGGAGCTCCGCCACCGGCAGCGGGTAGAGCCGCTCGACCCGGACGATCGCGGTGTCGGTGATGCCGCGCTCGGTACGGGCCGCCTCCAGGTCGTAGTAGAACTTGCCGGAGGTGATCACCACCTTGCGGACGTTCGCCGGGTCCACCGTGGAGTCGCCGATAACCGGGCGGAACGAGCCGGAGGTGAACTCCGCCGTCGCCGACGCCGCCGCCTTCAGACGCAGCATCGACTTCGGGGTGAAGACGACCAGCGGCTTGTGGTGCGGGTTGTGGACCTGCCACCGCAGGAGGTGGAAGTAGTTCGCCGGGGTGGTCGGCATGGCGACCGTCATGTTGTCCTGCGCGCACAGCTGCAGGAAGCGCTCCGGGCGGGCGGACGAGTGGTCCGGGCCCTGGCCCTCCATGCCGTGCGGCAGCAGCAGGGTGACGCCGGAGTGCTGGCCCCACTTCTGCTCGGCGGAGGCGATGTACTCGTCCACCATGGTCTGCGCGCCGTTGACGAAGTCGCCGAACTGCGCCTCCCACATGACCAGCGCGTTCGGGCGGGTCAGCGAGTAGCCGTACTCGAAGCCCATCGCCGCGTACTCCGACAGCAGGCTGTCGTAGACGGTGTAGCGGGCCTGGTCCTCGGTCAGGTACAGCAGCGGGGTGTAGTCCTCGCCGCTGTTGCGGTCGATCAGCACCGCGTGGCGCTGGCCGAAGGTGCCGCGGCGGCTGTCCTGGCCGGCCAGCCGGACCGGGTGGCCCTCCATCAGCAGCGAGCCGATGGCGAGGGTCTCGCCGGTGGCCCAGTCGATGGTGTTGTCCTCGACCGAGGCGGCGCGGCGCTGCAGCTGCGGCAGCAGACGCGGGTGCACGGTCAGCCAGTCCGGCAGGTTGACCTGCGAGGCGGCGATCCGCTTGACCGTCTCCTCGGAGATGCCGGTCTGGATGGAGACCGGGAAGTCCGCGACCGGCTTGCCGTTGGTGGCCGGCTGCTGGGTCCCGGCGGCCTGGCGGACCTCGGAGAAGACCTTCTCCAGCTGGCCCTGGAAGTCCTGGAGCGCCTGCTCCGCCTCTTCCATGGTGATGTCGCCGCGACCGATCAGCGCCTCGGTGTAGAGCTTGCGCACCGAGCGCTTCTTGTCGATCAGGTCGTACATCAGCGGCTGGGTGAACGACGGGTTGTCGGCCTCGTTGTGACCGCGGCGGCGGTAGCAGATGAGGTCGATCACGACGTCCTTGTGGAACGCCTGGCGGAACTCGAAGGCGAGCCGCGCGACGCGGACCACGGCCTCCGGGTCGTCGCCGTTGACGTGGAAGATCGGCGCCTCGATCATCCGGGCCACGTCGGTGCAGTACATCGAGGAGCGCGACGAGGCCGGCGGGGCGGTGAAGCCGACCTGGTTGTTGACCACGACGTGCACGGTGCCGCCGGTGCGGTAGCCGCGCAGCTGCGACATGTTCAGTGTCTCCGCGACGACGCCCTGGCCGGCGAAGGCCGCGTCACCGTGGATCTGCAGTGGCAGCACCGGGAAGGTGGTGCCGCCCTGGTCCAGGATGTCCTGCTTGGCGCGGGCGATGCCCTCGACGACCGGGTCGACCGTCTCCAGGTGGGACGGGTTGGCGGCCAGCGACACCTTGATGGTCTCGCCGTCCAGGCCGGTGAAGGTGCCCTCGGCGCCCAGGTGGTACTTGACGTCACCGGAGCCGTGCATGGACTTGGGGTCGAGGTTGCCCTCGAACTCGCCGAAGATCCGGGCGTACGGCTTGCCGACGATGTTGGCCAGCACGTTCAGGCGGCCGCGGTGGGCCATGCCGATGACGGCCTCGTCCAGGCGGTGCTCGGCGGCGGCGTCGATGGTCGCGTCCAGCAGCGGGATCAGCGACTCACCGCCCTCCAGCGAGAAGCGCTTCTGGCCGACGTACTTGGTCTGCAGGAAGGTCTCGAAGGCCTCCGCGGAGTTCAGCCGGCGCAGGATGCGCAGCTGCTCCTCGCGCTCGGGCTTGGTGTACGGCTTCTCGACCCGCTCCTGGATCCACTTGCGCTGCTTCGGGTCCTGGATGTGCATGTACTCGATGCCGACGGTGCGGCAGTACGAGTTGCGCAGCAGGCCGAGGATGTCGCGCAGCTTCATCATCTTCTGGCCGCCGAAGCCGCCGACCGCGAACTCACGCTCCAGGTCCCACAGCGTGAGGCCGTGCTGGACGACGTCGAGGTCGGGGTGCTTGCGCTGCTTGTACTCCAGCGGGTCGGTGTCGGCCATCAGGTGGCCGCGCACGCGGTACGCGTGGATCAGCTCCATGACGCGCGCGGTCTTGTTGACCTCGTCGTCGTGGGTGGTGGCGACGTCGGTCGCCCAGCGCACCGGCTCGTACGGGATGCGCAGCGACTCGAAGACCTCGTCGTAGAAGTCGTGCTCGCCGAGCAGCAGCTGGTGGATGGTGCGCAGGAACTCGCCGGACGCCGCGCCCTGGATGACCCGGTGGTCGTAGGTCGAGGTGAGCGTCATGATCTTGGAGATGCCCAGGCGGGCCAGGGTCTCCGGGGAGGAGCCCTGGAACTCGGCCGGGTACTCCATCGCGCCGACGCCGACGATGGTGCCCTGGTTCTGCATCAGGCGCGGCACGGAGTGCACGGTGCCGATGCCGCCGGGGTTGGTCAGCGAGACGGTGACGCCGGTGAAGTCGTCCATCGTCAGCTTGTTGGCGCGGGCCCGGCGGACGATGTCCTCGTAGGCCTGCCAGAAACCGAAGAAGTCGAGGGTCTCGGCCTTCTTGATCGCCGCCACCACGAGCTGGCGGTCGCCGTTCGGCTTCACCAGGTCGATGGCCAGGCCCAGGTTCACGTGGGCGGGCTTGACCAGGTAGGTCTTGCCGTCCTTGACCTGGTAGCTGTGGTTCATGCCCGGGCTGGCCTTGATGGCCTGGACCAGGGCGTAGCCGATCAGGTGGGTGAAGGAGACCTTGCCACCGCGGGCGCGCTGCAGGTGGTTGTTGATGACGATGCGGTTGTCGATCAGCAGCTTGGCCGGAACGGCACGCACCGACGTCGCGGTCGGGACCTCCAGCGAGGCGTCCATGTTGGTGGCGACGGCCTTGGCCGGACCACGCAGCGGGACGAGCTCGGGCCCGTCGGCCGCGGCGGCCGGGGCGGCGGCGGGCGCCGCGGCCTTCGGCGCCGGGGGCGCGGCGGGGGCCGCGGCAACGGGCGCGGGCGCCGGCTGGACCGGCGCGGGCGCCGGGACAGCGGGGGCGGGCGCGGCCGGAGCGGCAGCGGCAGGGGCAGCGGGAGCGGCAACGGTGGTCGGCGTGGGGCCGACCGGGGTTGCGGCCTGGGTCACTGAAGTCACCTCGGTACCGGGCTTGTAGTCGGCGAAAAAGTCCCACCAGGCTCGGTCGACCGAGTTCGGATCCTGGAGGTACTGCTGGTAGATCTCGTCGACGAGCCACTCATTGGGGCCGAAGCCAGTGGTGGAGCTTGCCGAGCTGCTGGGGGTTTCTGGGTGTGGCGACATCGGGGCAACCGCCCTCTTCCGCTTCCTTTTGGGATGGTGGACAGCGGGGATTAAGGCTACGCCCCTGACCAGTGATCGCGCAGTCCCCGGGGGCCAGGCGTCGCCCAGATCACAGTGTCGGGCTGTTATTTGGCCGAATGTGTGCGTTAGAAAGCCGTCAGGGGTGGGAACTGGAGCGCACCATTCGCCCATCCATACTGGCATCAAATCAGACAAAAGCCCAGCTGGCGGGCGGTACGGACGGATCCGGCCACCGCGGCCGCGCGTCTTGTGTCCCAGTTGTGTGACAACCCTGTGGCGGCCGCCGGCGGCGGACCGGTGCTCAGACCGGCACGCCGTCCACCGCGGCACCCCGGACGGCCGCACCCGGGAGGGTGACCTCGATCCGGCAGCCGCGGACCGCCTCGGCCACCCTGATCTCGCCGCCGTGCAGGTCGACGGCCCAGCGGGCGATGGCCAGCCCGAGGCCGGTGCCGCCGTCGGCGCCCGGTCCCTGCGCGGTGGCGCTGCCGGCCCGGCCGAAGCGTTCGAAGACCCGCTCGCGGTCCTCCACCCGGATCCCCGGACCCTGGTCCTCCACGGCGAGCAGCAGGGCGCCCGGCTCGGCCCCGGAGCGGGCCAGCACGGTCACCGTGCCCCCGGCGGGGGAGTGCTTGCAGGCGTTGTCCACCAGGTTGGCCACCACCTGGTGGAGCCGCTCGGGGTCGGCCACCGCGCTGAGCCCGCCGGGCTCCACGTCGAGCCGCAGCCGGACGTCGCCGCGCCGGGCGTAGGCGCCGCCGGCCGTCGCGCCGTCCACGGTGACCCCGCGCAGCACGCCGTCCAGGAACGGCTGGACCTCGAACGGACGGGCGTCCAGCGGGACCACGCCGTCGTCCAGCTTGGACAGGTCGAGCAGGTGGGTGACCAGGCGGCCGAGGCGTTCGGTCTGCTCCAGGGCGGCGCCCAGGGTGACCGGGTCGGGCCGCACCACGCCGTCCACCACGTTCTCCAGCACGGCGCGCAGCGCGGCGATCGGCGTGCGCAGCTCGTGCGAGACGTTGGCGATGAGTTCGCGCCGGTGCCGGTCGGCGGCCTCCAGGTCGCCGGCCATCCGGTTGAAGGTGGCGGCCAGCTCGCCGATCTCGTCCCGCGAGGTGACGTGCACCCGGGCGCTGTAGTCGCCGTCGGCCATCGCGCGGGCGGCGGCGGTCATGTCGCGCAGCGGGGCGGTCAGCCCGTGCGCGAGGAACTGCATGAACAGCAGCGAGGCGATGATCGAGAAGATCATGATGATGCGGATCTGGGTCTCGGACCTGATCGCGACCACCACCATGCCGGTCGCCAGCACCACCGAGACGATCACCAGCAGGGCCAGTTTGCCCTTGATCGAGCGGACCGGGTCCAGCGGCCGGATGTCGGCCCAGACCCGCAGCACGGCGCGGGTGGCCAGGCTGGGGGGCGGAGAGGCCTTGGCGTCCCCGTTGCGTTGCTGTGGAAAGGTCATGGTGTCCCTGACGTCGGCCCCGGACCGCGGACTTCGTCCCGCACGGCGCGGGTACGGACGGCCCGCCGGTGCGAGCGGCGAGCGGGTGCAGCAGTCAGCCGGGCGCGGATACGACCAGGGCCCCCCGGAGGCCCGAGCCGTCGGCGCGCCCGACTAGGAGAGCGGCGCCTCCAAGGCGTACCCGACACCGTGCACGGTGCGGATCCAGCTGGCGCCGATCTTGCGGCGCAGCGCCTTGACGTGGCTGTCGACCGTGCGGGTGCCGGAGGCGTCCGTCCAGTCCCAGACCTCGGCCAGCAGCTGCTCGCGGGTGAGCACCGCGCGCGGCTGGGCGGCCAGGCAGGCCAGCAGGTCGAACTCGGTCGGCGTCAGGTGGACGTCGCCCGAGCCGAGCCGCACCCGGCGCTGTACGTGGTCGATCTCCAGCTCGCCGAAGCGCAGACTGCCGAGCGCCGGCGTCCTGGCCGCCTGCTGGGCCCGCTCGACCCGGCGCAGCAGCACGTTGACCCGGGCCGCCAGCTCGCGCATGGAGAACGGCTTGGTCATGTAGTCGTCCGCGCCGACCCCGAGGCCGACCAGCAGGTCGGTCTCGTCGTCGCGCGCGGTCAGCATCAGCACCGGCACCGGGCGCTGCGCCTGGATCCGGCGGCACACCTCCAGGCCGTCGAAGCCGGGCAGCATGATGTCGAGCACGACCAGGTCGGGCTGCCAGGTGTGGAAGCCGTCCACCGCACCGGGCCCGTCGTGGGCCACGGCGACCTTGAAGCCCTCCGCGCCCAGCCGGGCCGCGATGGACTCGGCGATGGTGGGTTCGTCCTCGACGACGAGTACTCGTCGCTGAGTGCCCACCGTGCTGCTGGTGTTCTCTTGCTGCATTTCTGTCACGGTCACGCCACCGCCCCCAGGGCTGCGGGCCGGCCACCTGTGGGGGTGGCGGGGCTCCGCTCGTAGTCGTCTTGTTCCGTCGTGGGCTGTGCCCGGGCCCGGATCCGCGGAGCGCCCTTCCGCCGAAGGCGCTGTGCGGACGGTGCGCCGTGTGGGTCGACGCACCTCTTCCGTACTCATCGCAGGGTACGGACACCGTGGGTGTTCCGGCAGGTGGACCGGACATTTCCGGCCCGCGGACCAGCTCGGACCCGGTCTCGGACCGGGCCCGGACCGGGGCACGGGGCGATACCTTACCCGGCCGAAATCGGCTCTTGTGACGGTATGTATGCCTCCCATTCGAATAACCCGCCCGGGACGGGAAGCTACTCGTCCGTAGGCAGAGGGTTGGTCCGTACCAGGGCGGGCCCCGGTCGCGTGGGGCGGCCTGAGGAATTCTCAGCAGATCCCCAGCGGACTCCCAGGTGGTGGACGTATCGTGGGCACGACAAACCTCGGCGGGGATCTCCGGCGCCCACACGGGCGTTGAGGGAGGCGTGACCGGCTCATCCGCGGACGGAGGCGCGATGGCGGACGACGCGGTGCCCATCGACCCTCGTCCCGCCGTCTTTTCGCGCGCACGCCTCCGCGCACCTCTTCGCGCGGGCTCCCGGCCGGCCGGGATGCGCGCCGCGCTGCGGCTGCTGCCGACGCCGCGCCGCAACCCGTTCACCTTCGGCTACCTCGCGCTGCTGCTCGGCACCACGCTGTTCGCCCGCTTCGGCGACCCCGAGCTGGTGCGGCGCCTGCAGAGCGCGTCCAGCAGTGATGTGCACAACCTGCTGGTGCGGCCGGTCTCGGCGCTGCTGTTCAGCGGCTTCTGGGTGGCGGGGCCGGTGTGGATGCCGTACTTCTGGGCCTTCCTCGCCACCCTCGCCCCGCTGGAGCGCCGGATCGGCGGCCGGCGGGCGGCCGGCGTCTTCGCGACCGGCCACATCGGCGCCACCCTGCTCTCGCAGGCCGTGGTGGCCGGCGCGGTGGCCGGCGGCGTGCTCGCCTCCGGCGCACTCGACGAACTCGACATCGGCGTCAGCTACGGCGTGCTGACCTGCCTGGGCGCGCTGGCCGGACTGCTGCCGCTGCCCGGCCGGGTGGCCGTGCTGGCGGTGGCCGGCGCCCTGGTCGGACGACAGCTGCTGACCGACACCGACCTGGTCACCGCCGTTGGGCACCCGGCTGCGCTGCTGGTCGGCGTCGCACTGTGGGGCCGGGTGCGGCGCGGCGGCCGAGGCCCGGGCCGCCCCCTGCCGCTGCCCCACTGGCCGACGGTCCGCCCCCGACGCCCCGGCCCGGCCCGCTCCGAGGCCTGATCCCCGGCCTTCATCGCTTCCCACTGCGGCGATGCCGCGCGCGCCCGCGCCGCCGGGAGGGGTGTGGGGTCGATCGCTCACAGCGAACAGCGGCGCGGGAACAATCCGTCCGCGCCAAACCTTAGTCAGGTCAACTCAACTTCGCTGACTGGGGAGAGATCATGGCATCGACGTCCACTCCGCTCACTCTGCCCGTGCTGCCGCTCGACGACGAGGTCGTGCTCCCCGGCATGGTCGTCCCGCTCGACCTCAAGGACGCCGAGGTCCGGGCCGCCGTCGAGGCCGCCCGGGCCGGGGCCGGCGGGGCGGGCAAGCCCCAGGTGCTGCTGGTGCCCCGGCTGGACGGCTCGTACGCCGCGGTCGGCACGCTGGCCACCGTCGAACAGGTCGGCCGGCTGGCCGACGGGGACCCGGCCGCCCTGGTGCGCGCGGTGCGCCGGGTCCGGATCGGGTCCGGCACCACCGGCCCGGGCGCCGCGCTCTGGGTCGAGACCACGCCGTTCCGCGAGTCCGACGCCGGGCTGCCGGTCGCCGGCCGCGCCGCCGAGCTGGTCAAGGAGTACAAGGCGCTGTCCACCCAGTGGCTGCGCAAGCGCGGCGCCTGGCAGATCGTCGACCGGGTGGCCGCCATCGACGACGTCGGCGAGCTCGCCGACAACATCGGCTACGCCCCCTTCGCCACCGCCGAGCAGAAGCTCAAGGTGCTGCTGGAGGCCGACCAGGTGGCCCGCCTGGAGTACGCGCTGACCCTGCTGCGCGACCACCTCGCCGAGGAGGAGGTCAACGACACCATCCGCAAGGACGTCGAGGAGGGTGTGGCCAAGCAGCAGAAGGAGTTCCTGCTCCGCCGTCAGCTGGAGGCCGTCCGCAAGGAGCTGGCCGAGCTGAACGGCGACGCCGCCGACGAGGAGGCCGACTACCGGGCCCGGGTCGAGGCCGCCGCGCTGCCCGAGAAGGTCCGCGAGGCCGCCCTCAAGGAGGTCGACAAGCTGGAGCGCTCCTCCGACCAGTCGCCCGAGGGCTCCTGGATCCGGACCTGGCTCGACACCGTCCTCGAGCTGCCCTGGAACGAGCGCAGCGAGGAGGCGTACGACATCGCCGCCGCCCGCGCGGTGCTGGACGCCGACCACGCCGGTCTGGCGGACGTGAAGGACCGGATCGTCGAGTACCTGGCCGTCCGCAAGCGCCGGGCCGACCAGGGGCTCGGCCTGATCGGCGGGCGCCGCGGGGGCGCGGTGCTCGCGCTGGTCGGCCCGCCCGGGGTCGGCAAGACCTCGCTCGGCGAGTCGGTGGCCCGGGCGATGGGCCGCTCCTTCGTCCGGGTCGCGCTCGGCGGCGTCCGGGACGAGGCCGAGATCCGCGGCCACCGCCGCACCTACGTCGGGGCCATCCCCGGCCGGATCGTGCGCGCCATCAAGGAGGCCGGGTCGATGAACCCGGTGGTCCTGCTGGACGAGATCGACAAGGTCGGCTCCGACTACCGGGGCGACCCGGCGGCCGCCCTGCTGGAGGTACTGGACCCGGCCCAGAACCACACCTTCCGCGACCACTACCTGGAGGTCGAGCTGGACCTCTCCGACGTGGTCTTCCTCGCCACCGCCAACGTGCTGGAGGCCATCCCCGAGCCGCTGCTCGACCGGATGGAGCTGGTCCGCCTGGACGGTTACACCGAGGACGAGAAGGTCGTCATCGCCCGTGACCACCTGCTGCCCCGGCAACTGGAGAAGGCCGGGCTGCGCACCGAGGACGCCACGGTGGACGAGGGCGCGCTGCGCAGGCTGGCCGGGGAGTACACCCGCGAGGCGGGCGTGCGGAACCTGGAGCGGTCGATCGCCCGGATCCTGCGCAAGGTCGCGGCGCAGAGCGAGCTCGGCGAGCGCGAGCTGCCCGCGGCGATCGGCCCGGACGACCTGCGGGCCCTGATCGGACGGCCGCACCACGTCCCCGAGTCGGCCCAGGAGCCGGCCGAGCGGCGCACCGCCGTCCCCGGGGTGGCCACCGGGCTCGCCGTGACCGGCGCCGGCGGCGACGTCCTCTACATCGAGGCCTCGCTGGCGGACGCGGTGACCGGCTCGACCGGGCTGACCCTGACCGGCCAGCTGGGCGACGTGATGAAGGAGTCCGCGCACATCGCGCTCTCCTTCCTGCGTTCGCGCGGCGCCGAGCTCGAGCTGCCCGTCACCGGGCTGCGCGAGCAGGGAATCCACCTGCACGTGCCGGCCGGCGCCGTGCCCAAGGACGGTCCGAGCGCGGGCATCACCATGACCACCGCGCTGGCCTCGCTGCTCTCGGGCCGCAAGGTGCGCACCGACGTGGCGATGACCGGCGAGGTCTCGCTGACCGGGCGGGTGCTGCCGATCGGCGGGGTGAAGCAGAAGCTGCTGGCCGCCGACCGGGCGGGCATCACCACGGTGATCATCCCGAAGCGCAACGAGCCCGACCTGGACGACGTCCCGGCCGAGGTGCTGGAGCGCCTCACCGTGCACCCGGTCGCCGACGTCCGGGAGGTGCTGAAGCTGGCCCTGGAGCCGGCCGAGGTGCTGGTCGCGGCGTAGGTCCGAGGTCAGGCCCGCGAGGGGCGCCGGGAGCATCCCGGTGCCCCTCGCGGGCTGTCCCGCCCGCACTCTGAGACACCGTTGTGAGACGGTCTGTCAGTACGGCAGGCTGGCCCCATGCATCGCCACGCGTACCTGAGCCGTCGACTCGACGTCGACCTGGCGTACGCGTGCTCCGCGAGCTGTCGCACCGCGTTCTGATCGCGGTGTCCCCGCCCGGCCGTGGCCGGGAGCACGTCCGGGTGTGTGCACCGCCGCGCGGTCCGCCCCTCCTCACACCTGACGGGACACCCCTATGCGCTTCGCGCTGCCCGCCCGCGCCGCCGTCCTGGCGGTCGCCGCCCTGCTCACCGCCGCCGCGGCCGGACCCGCCGGCGCGGCCACCGGCTTCGGCCCGCTGCCGCCGCACAACCCGTACGCCGGCCCCGACGGCACCGCCACCATGCACGGCGACACCGGCTCCTCCGACGCCACCGTGCTGCCCGGTCCGCGCCCCGGCGCTGCGCTGACCTCGCACCGCACCGCGCTGGCCTCGGCCTGCCCGACCGTCCTGGTCGGCGCCGACGGCTACCCGGTGGCGCTGTGCACCACGATCTTCGGCCTGACCCCGACCGTCCACTTGCTGGACCCGGCCGACGAGCACTCGCTCGCCGAACTGCCGCTCACCAAGGGGTCGCTGCTCGGCGGGGTCTACGCCTACCTGGACCAGCGCGACCGGCTGGTGGCCGTCGACGGCGCCCGCGACCTGCTGCGGATCGGCCACCGCCGGACCGCCGCGGGCGGCTGGGAGCTGTTCGTCGACGGCCGGCTGTCGCTGGCCGGGGCCGTCCCCGACGGCGACGCGGTCACCGGGCTGTCGCCGGACTGGCAGGGCCGGGTCTGGTTCGCCACCGGCAAGGGGGTGGTCGGCACCGCCGACGACCGCACCGGCGCGGTCCGGACCCTGGTGCTCCCGGCGGGCGAGCAGATCGCCAACTCGATCTCCACCGCGCCCGGGGGCACCGCCGTCGCCACCACCCACGCCACCTACCTGCTGACCGCCGGCGCCGACGGCACCCCGCGGGTCGCCTGGCGGCAGCCGTACGACCGGGGGCCGGGCCGCAAGCCGGGTCAGCTCAGCTGGGGGACCGGTTCCACCCCGACCTTCTTCGGCCCGGCGACCGGCACCGACTACCTGACGGTCGTCGACAACGCCGCGCCCACCGTCCACCTGCTGGTGTACCGGACCGGCAGCGGCGAGCAGGTCTGCTCGGTGCCGGTGCTGAAGGCGGGCGGCAGCGGCAGCGAGAACTCGCCGATCGCGGCCGGCAACGCGGTCTTCGTGGCCGGCACCTACGGCTACCCGTATCCGAAGCTGCCCGACGGGGCGGGGCCGAGCGTGCCCGCCTCGGGCGCCTTCACCGGCGGCTTCAGCCGGGTGGACGTCCGCGCCGACGGCTCGGGCTGCGACCTGGTCTGGGACAACCGGCTGCGTTCGGCGGCCGTCCCGCGGCTGTCCACCGCCGACGGACTGATCCGCACGGTGCTGCGCTCCCCGGTGATCCCCGGGACCGACGCCACCTCGGTCCTCGACCCCTACTCCTACGCCGAGATCGACCCGGCGACCGGCGCGGTGGTCCGCACCAGGTGGCTGGGCAGCGGGTTCGTCTTCGACACCCTGCAGATGGCCGGGACCGTCGCACCCGGCCGGGTGGTGCTCCAGGGCACCACCACCGGCGTGCTGCGGATCGCCGAGGGGTGACGGCCGGGGCGCGGACCGGCGCCACACCCCCGCGCCGAATACCGGCCGGGCGGTGTGACGTGCAACACTTTCGCCGTGCCGTCGCCCACTCAGCGCGCCCTGATCCGGGTACCGAAGCGGTACCGCCCGTTCCTGGTGAAACACCGCAAGCTGGTGAAGTTCATGATGGTGGGCGGTACCTGCTTCGCCCTGACCATGGTGATCAACTTCGGGCTGAAGCTCACCGTGCTGCACGACAAGCCGGTGCTCGCACTGACCATCGCGACCCTGATCGCGACCGTGCTCTCGTACGTGCTGAACCGCCAGTGGTCGTTCCGGGCCGCCGGGCGGCAGCGCGAGGCGGCGATGTACTTCGTGGTCAGCGCGGTGGCCATCGTGGTCAACGACCTGCCGCTGGCCTTCTCCCGGTACGTGCTGGAGCTGCGTGAACCGCAGGTCGGCCACCTCACCCAGGAGGCGGCCGACTTCCTCAGCGGGATGATCGTCGGGACGCTGCTGGCGATGGCCTTCCGGTTCTGGGCGATGAACCGGTTCGTCTTCACCCGCCTCTCGCCCCGGGTGGAGCCCGGCCGCCGGGCCTCCGAGCGGGTCTGACGAGCGGGTCCGACCGCCCGGGGGCCGGCCGGCCGTCAGGCCGTGGCCTCGGCCGGCTCGCCGCCGGGCCTGCGCACCACCGAGGCCAGGGTGACCGCGACGCCGACCGCCGCCCAGGCGGCCAGTACCAGCAGCGGCACGGTGATGCCGGTGGAGTCGAAGTAGGCGAGGGAGCGGGCCACGTCGGTGCCGGCGCCGTTCGGGATCCAGGCCCCGATGGCCCGCCAGAACGGCGGCAGCAGCGGCGGCGGGAAGACCCCGCCGGCGCTGGGGTTGCCCAGCACCACGAAGACCAGCACGGCGAGACCGATGCCGACGATGCCGAACAGGCACTCCATCGCCATCGTGATCGCACCGACCGCGAACACCACCAGCGAGCCGAGGCCGACCAGCGGCCAGGCGGAGCCGGGCAGCGCGTCCAGCACCGGACCGATGATCACCGCGCCGCCGATCCCGGCGGTCACCGAGTAGACGGCCAGGGTGCCCAGCCGGATCAAGGCCCGGTGGGTGTTGGCGGGCCGGGAGCCGGCGCTGATGCCGAGGATCGAGGCGACCAGGTAGCCGCCGACGCACCAGCCGACCACCAGGTAGAAGGAGGACAGGCCCTCGGCGTCGCCGTCGGCCAGCGGGACGACGTCCTCGACGGCGAGGGTGCGGCCCTGTCGCTGCTCGAGCGCGGTGACGATCTCCGTGGCGGCCCGCGCGGCGGCCGGACCGCGGGCGTCGGCGACCAGCAGGGTGTCGCGGGTGCCGGAGGGGTCGACCAGCCAGGCCGCGTAGATCTTCTGGTCCTTGATCCGGGCCTCGGCGGTGGCCCGGTCGGGGGCGGTGGACGCCCGGACGGCGTCGTCCGGGACGGCTTCGAGGCCGGCCACCAGCTGCGGAGCGGCCTGCGGCGGGGCGACCACGGCGATCGACAGCTCGTGCGGGCCGGGGTCGTGCAGCGCCCCGACGTACGAGGTGATGAAGCCGAGCTGGAGCAGCAGGACGCCGATCACGAGCAGGGCGGCCCGGGGTGTCACGGCGTCCTTGAGTTCGGCCAGGAAACCTGATGCCGGCTCAGTCATCGCACAGCTCCTTGGATATAAGGGCAAAGCGGATGGATACTTCATATCATGAAGTAGTTTCGGAGCGTGCGGGTGCCCGCCTGGACCGGCTGGAAAGTTGCCTCACTCAACCATTTCTTCGTATGGTTGCTAAACGCAACAAATCTCCCGTCGAAGGATCCGTATGCCGACGACCCCCATGACCCACCGACAGGTCCTCGAAGCCCTCTCCGGCCTGCTGCTCGGCCTCTTCGTGGCCGTGCTCTCCTCGACCGTCGTCTCCAACGCGCTGCCGCGGATCCTCACCGACCTGCACGGCGGCGAGTCCGCCTACACCTGGGTGATCACCGCGGCACTGCTCTCGCTGACCGCCTCCACCCCGCTCTGGGGCAAGCTCTCCGACCTGGTCAGCAAGAAGCTGCTGGTCCAGATCGCCCTGGTGATCTACATCGTCTCCTCGGCGCTGGCCGGCCTGTCCCAGAACACCGGCGAGCTGATCGCCTGCCGCGTCCTGCAGGGCATCGGCGCGGGCGGCGTCACCGCGCTGGCCCAGATCTGCCTGGCCGCGATGGTCCCGCCGCGCGAGCGCGGCCGCTACAGCGGCTACTTCGGGGCCGTCTTCGCCCTCGCCACCATCGGCGGCCCGCTGATCGGCGGCGTCATCGTCGACACCGACTGGCTCGGCTGGCGCTGGTGCTTCTACGTGGGCATCCCGTTCTCGCTGCTCGCCATCGTGGTGCTGCAGCGCACCCTGCACCTGCCCGAGGCGCCGCGCCGCAAGGCCCGGATCGACTACCTCGGCGCCCTGCTGATCACCGCCGCGGTCAGCCTGCTGATGATCTGGATCAGCCTGGCCGGCAAGGACTACCCCTGGCTGTCCTGGCAGAGCGCCCTGATGGTGGGCGGCGGACTCGCGCTGGCCGTCCTGTTCGTGCTGGCCGAGCGCCGGGCCGCCGAGCCGATCGTCCCGCTCGACCTGTTCCGGCACCGCACCGTCGCGCTCGCCTCGGTGGCCAGCGTCCTGGTCGGCGTCGGGATGTACGGCGCGACCACCTTCCTCAGCCAGTACTTCCAGCTGGCCAAGGAGGAGTCCCCGACCCGGGCCGGACTGCTCACCCTGCCGATGATCCTCGGCCTCGCGGTCTCCTCCACCGTGGCCGGCCGACTGATCACCCGCTACGGGCGGTGGAAGGCCTACCTGGTGGCCGGCACCCTGCTGCTCGCCGTCGGCTTCGGACTGCTCGGCACCGTCCGGGCCGGCACCGGCTACGGCGCGCTCGCGCTCGCCATGGCGGTCACCGGCGTCGGCCTCGGCCTGACCATGCAGAACCTCGTGCTCGCGGTCCAGAACACCGTCCCCAGGAACGAACTGGGCGCCGCCAGCTCCGTGGTCACCTTCTTCCGCACCATGGGCGGCGCGATGGGCGTCTCCGCGCTCGGCGCGCTGCTGGCCGACCGCGTGACGCACTACCTGACCGAGAACCTCGCCGCTGCGCACGTGAACCCCGACGCCGGGGCGGCCCTCGGCGGCGGCGAGATCCCCGACCTGCACCGGCTGCCCGGCCCGCTGGTGCCGCTGGTCACCGACGCCTTCGGGCACGGCGTCGGCCTGGTCTTCCTGGTGGCCGCGCCGTTCGCGCTGCTGGCCTTCCTGGTGGTGCTGTTCATCCGCGAGGTGCCGCTGCGCACCGGTGAGGAGCCCGCCGTCCGGCCGGCCCCGGAGCTGGTCAGGGACTGACCCGCGGACGGCGAAGGGCCCCGCGGAGCAGCAGCTCCGCGGGGCCCTTCGGCGTACCGGGCGGGGTTCAGCCCGCGATCAGCGAGATGCCGTACAGCACGACGCCCGCGCAGGCGGTGAAGCAGACGCCCGCCCCGGCCAGCGCCAGGGTGCCGCTGCCGGCGCCGGGCGCGCCGGCCTCGCGCGCCTCGACGGCCGCCTCGCGGCGGTTCAGGGCGAGGTTGCCGAGGGCGAAGACGGCGACCACCGCGAGGGTGATCAGCAGGCTGAAGCCCGCGGTCTGGCCGAGTGCGGCCCACTTGATGCTCATGTCTGGCTGCCTCTCGCCGTCAGGCCGCGACGGCGGTGGTGGTGGGGGTCGGGTTGACCGGGGCGGGGGCGCCGGGGACCTCGACCGGGGTGACGTCGTTGACGTTGTCGGCGCTCACCGGCTGGCGGCGGGAGATGACCCACATCGAGCCCGCGCCGGTCACCAGCGCCACGCCGACCACGGCCACGCCCCAGGTGCCGCGGCCCGCGACGTACGCGGCGGCGCCCGAGACGAGGGCGGCGGCCGGCAGGGTCAGGCCCCAGGTGTAGACCATGCGGCGGACCAGCGCCCAGCGCAGGAAGCCCTTCGGGCCGCCGAGGCCGGCGCCCATGATGCTGCCGGAGCAGACCTGGGTGGTCGACAGGCCGTAGCCCATGTGGGTGGAGGTGAGGATCGCGGTGGCCGCGGCGGTCTCGGAGGCGAAGCCCTGCGGCGCCTTGATGTCGGCCAGGCCCTTGCCCATCGAGCGGATGATCCGCCAGCCGCCCATGTAGGTGCCCAGCGCGATGGCGCCGCCGGCGCTGATGATCACCCAGGTGGGGGGCAGCGCGCCCTTGGGCAGGTTGCCGACCGAGACCAGGGTCAGCGTGATGATGCCCATGGTCTTCTGCGCGTCGTTGGTGCCGTGCGCCAGCGAGATCAGCGAGGAGGAGAAGATCTGGCCGCGCTTGAAGCCCTTGGTGGTGGTCTCCGAGCCGCCGCGGGTGATCAGGTACGCCAGCTTGGTCGCGCCCCAGGCGGCCACGCCGGCCACCAGCGGGGCGGCCACGGCCGGGATCAGGATCTTGCTGACGACGACGCTGAAGTTGACGCCGCTCACCCCGGCGCCGACCACGGTGGCGCCGATCAGGCCGCCGTAGAGCGCGTGCGAGGAGCTGGAGGGCAGACCCTTGAGCCAGGTCAGCAGATTCCACAGGATCGCGCCGGCCAGGGCCGCGAAGATCACTTCGGGGTGGAGGCCGGCCTTCTCGTTGACGATGCCGCCCGAGATGGTGGTCGCGACCTTGACCGAGAGGAAGGCCCCGGCGAAGTTCAGGGTGGCCGCGATGGCGACCGCGACCTTCGGGCGGAGGGCACCGGTGGCGATGGAGGTGGCCATCGCGTTGGCGGTGTCGTGGAAACCGTTGGTGAAGTCGAAGGCGAGCGCCGTGATGATCACAACGGCCACCAGGAACGTGATGTGTTCCATACCCAAACAATCGTCGTAGTTGTCGTACTGACGCTGGTGTCACGCAGACCGTAGGGAGACTCGGTGAACGGGAGGTTAACTCGGTCGGGAATCAGGGTTCTGATGGTGTCTCGGAGGTTTCCGGGGGGCGTCCGGACGGGGTCACCAGGGGCCCTGATCAGCACTTTTGCGTGAAATGACCGATCTGATGATGCTTTGATGAGACCTGTCTCACAGTGTCCTGCGGCCAGGATGAGAAGTTCATCAGTACGTACCGGTGCCATCTGCCCCGCAGCCGCCCTCCCATGGCAGGATCAGCGGGTACATCGGCCGGGGGGACGCCCGGCCGGGGGTCGCCAGACGGGGGAGAACAGGCCGATGGGCGCTGCACAGGGGATGGATTCGGCCGGGCTGCGGCCCTGGGTGCGGGCCGCCCTGCGGTGCGGTGCGGTGCTCGCCGCCGCGGCCCTGTCGCTGTCGCTGGCCGGCGGCGCCGCGTACGCCGCGCCCGAGCCGGTGCCCCCGGTGGCCGCCCCGACCGTCGCCCCCGGCGCCGACCCGCTCGCCGACGCCAAGGCCACCCTCGGCCCGCTCCTCGACCAGCTGCACCAGCTCTACCAGCAGGCCGAGGCCGCCACCGAGCAGTACAACGGCTCGGTGGCCAAGCTCGCCGAACTCCAGAACGGCCTCGCCGACCTGCGGACCCAGATCACCCGCCAGCAGGCCGCCGTGGACGCCGGCAGCGACCTGGCCGCCCAGCTGGCCGCCGCCCAGTACCGCAACGGCCACGCCTCCGAGCTCGGCGAACTGCTGATGGCCGACGACCCGTACGAGGCCGTGGTCATCGCCGAGCTGCTGCAGGCCGCCGGTCGCTCGCAGTCGGCCTTCCTGGACCGCCTCAAGGCGGACCGGGCCGGTCTGACCGTGCTCCAGCAGCAGGCCGAACTCTCGCTCGCCCAGCAGCAGGTCGTGACCGCCCAGCAGGAGCAGGCCAAGGGCGAGGTGACCAAGAGGCTCGCCGACGTCGAACAGCTGGTCGGCTCGCTGACCGGCGCCCAGCGCACCGAGCTGGAGCAGCTCGAGAAGCAGCAGGCCGACCAGGCCCAGCTGGCCTTCCTCGCCTCCGGCGCGCTCGGCAAGGGCGAGCGCACGCCGTCCGAGGCCGGCCGCAAGGCGGTCGCCTACGCGCTCGCCCAGCTCGGCAAGGACTACGTGTGGGGCGGCGCCGGCCCGGACGTCTTCGACTGCTCCGGCCTCACCTCGCAGGCCTGGATCCACGCCGGCGTCCCGATCCCGCGCACCAGCCAGGAGCAGTGGGCGCAGCTGCAGCACGTCCCGCTGAACCAGATCCGGGCCGGCGACCTGGTGGTCTACTTCGGCGGCGCCACCCACATCGGGATGTACATCGGCGGCGGGCTGATCGTGCAGGCCCCGCACACCGGTGACGTGGTCAAGGTGTCCCAGATCGGCGCGATGCCGATCCTCGGTGTGGTGCGCCCCGACTCGGACGCCGCGGCCGACGACAAGGGCGGCGCCTGGAAGGTGCCGGACGTCAAGGTCGGCGCGGTGCGGATCGCGCCCGCCAAGCCGTCCACCCTGACGCCGGCGCCGCCCGCGCCGCCGGTCACCGCGCCGACCGCGCCCGCCACCCCCGAGACCGGCCCGTCGCCGTCCACCGGCGGGACCCCGTCCGGCACCCCGTCGGGCTCGGGCACCCCGTCCGGTTCCGGCACCCCGTCCGGCGGCTCCTCGACGGGCCCGTCCACGCCGTCCACCGGCACCGGCACGCCGTCCACCACCGGCACCCCGCCGGCCGGGACGGCCACCCCGGGCGACCCCGCCACCGGCACCGGCACCCCGTCCGGGTCCGGGGCCTCGGCGGCCGACTCCTCCTCCGGGTCGGCGAAGGTCTCGCCCAGCGGCACCGGGCACGCCCAGGACTGACCGGCCCGGGAACACGACGGCCCGGCCCCCCGCGCGGGGGGCCGGGCCGGTCCGCGTTCAGCTGCCGCTGTCCGGCTCGAAGCGGATCACCACGGCCTTCGAGGTCGGGGTGTTGCTGATGTCGGCGGTGGAGTCCAGCGGCACCAGCACGTTGGTCTCCGGGTAGTAGGCGGCCGCGCCGCCCCGCGCGACCGGGTAGTGCACCACCTTGAAGTGCGCGGCGCGCCGCTCGACGCCGTCCTGCCACTCGCTCACCAGGTCGGTGTACGCGCCGTCGGCCAGGCCCAGCTCGGCCGCGTCGGCCGGGTTCACCAGGACCACCCGGCGGCCACCGGTGATGCCCCGGTAGCGGTCGTCCAGACCGTAGACCGTGGTGTTGTACTGGTCGTGCGAGCGCAGCGTCTGCAGCAGCAGGCGCCCCGCCGGCACCTCGGGCGCGGTGAGCGGGTTGACGGTGAAGTTGGCCTTCCCGGTGGCGGTGGGGAACGCCCGGCGGTCGCGCGGGCCGTGCGGCAGCACGAAGCCGCCGGGCCGGCGGACCTTCTCGTTGAAGTCCTCGAAGCCGGGGACCACCCGGGAGATCCGGTCCCGGACGGTGTCGTAGTCCTCGGCGAACTCCTCCCACGGCACCGGGTTCTGCGGGCCCAGCGCGGCCCGCGCCAGCCGGCAGACGATCGCGACCTCCGACAGCAGCTGCTCGGACGGCGGCCGCAGCCCGCCGCGCGAGGAGTGCACCATGCTCATCGAGTCCTCGACGGTGACGAACTGCTGCCCGGCCGCGGTCCGGTCCCGGTCGGTACGGCCGAGGGTGGGCAGGATCAGTGCCCGGGCGCCGGTGACCACGTGCGAGCGGTTCAGCTTGGTGGACACGTGCACGGTCAGCCGGCAGCTGCGCATCGCCGCCTCGGTGGCGTCCGTGTCGGGGGTGGCCGCGACGAAGTTCCCGCCCATCGCGAAGAACACCTTGACCCGGCCGTCGCGCATGGCCCGGATGGTGTCCACCGAGTCCAGGCCGTGCTCGCGCGGCGGCTCGAAGCCGAACTCCTTGCCCAGCGCGTCCAGGAAGGCGGCGCTCGGCCGCTCGAAGATGCCCATCGTCCGGTCGCCCTGGACGTTGCTGTGCCCGCGCACCGGGCAGACCCCGGCCCCGGGGCGGCCGACGTTGCCGCGCAGCAGCAGGAAGTTGACCACCTCGCGGATGGTCGGCACCGAGTGCTTGTGCTGGGTCAGGCCCATCGCCCAGCAGACGATGATCTTCTCGGAGGCCAGCACCAGAGCGGCCAGCTCCTCGATCTGCTCCCACGGCAGGCCGGTCGCCGCCAGCACCTCGGCCCGCTCGGTGGCGGCCGCCTCGGCGGCGAACTCCTCGAAACCGTGGCAGTGCTCGGCGATGAAGGCGTGGTCGACCCCGCCGTCGGCGGCCAGCACCAGCTGGTTCAGTGCCCGGAACAGCGCCAGGTCACCGCCGAGCCGGATCTGCAGGAACAGGTCGGTCAGCTTGGTGCCCGCGCCGACCAGACCGCGGGCGTTCTGCGGGTTCTTGAACCGCTCCAGCCCCGCCTCCGGCAGCGGGTTGACGCTGACCACCTTGGCGCCGGCCCGCTTGGCCCGCTCCAGGGCGGAGAGCATCCGCGGGTGGTTGGTACCCGGGTTCTGGCCCGCCACGATGATCAGGTCGGCCTGGTAGAGGTCCTTCAGGTGGACGCTGCCCTTGCCGACGCCCAGGGTCTCGGTCAGCGCCGAACCCGAGGACTCGTGGCACATGTTGGAGCAGTCCGGCAGGTTGTTGGTGCCCAGCTGCCGGGCGAACAGCTGGTACGCGAACGCGGCCTCGTTGCTGGTCCGGCCCGAGGTGTAGAAGGCCGCGCCGTCCGGGGTGTCCAGCGCCTTCAGCTCGTCCGCGACGATCGAGAACGCCCGCTCCCAGGAGACCGGGGTGTAGTGGGTGGCGCCCTCCTCCAGCAGCATCGGCGCGGTGAGCCGGCCCTGCTGGCCCAGCCAGTACCCGGACCGCTCCGCCAGCTCCGCCACCGGGTGCGCGGCGAAGAACTCCGCGGTGATCCGCCGCTCGGTCGCCTCCTCGGCGACCGCCTTGGCGCCGTTCTCGCAGAACTCCGCGGTGTGCGTCTTCCCCGGCTCCGGCCACGCGCAGCCGGGGCAGTCGAAGCCGTCCGGCTGGTTGACCTTGCGCAGGGTGGCCAGGGTCCGCCGGGCGCCCATCTGTTCGCCGGCCATCTGCAGGCTCTTGGCGACCGCGGTGAGCCCGGCCGCCGCGTGCTTGGGCGCACCGACCTCGGGCGCGTCCTGCGCCGGGTCGCTCTGGGGGGCCTGCTTGGCCATGGCTGACACCTCCTGCTGGTGGGGTGGCGCCGTCGCCGTTCCCCTGCCCGTCCATCCTCGCACTGCCCGGATCCGGTCCCGCAGGGGTGGCACCCGGTCCGGCCCCCGCGCCAGAATTGCGCGTCCGAACCGCCCGAACCGCCCGGCCGGTCCGAACCGACCCCGCTCGACCCGTCCGAGCCCGTCCGTGCCGTCCGAACCCGCCCGCCGAGGAGTACCGAGCCAGTGAGCCAGCCGATGCCGCCGTCCACCGAGGATCCGCAGGGCCGGTTCGGCCCCGCCGAGGAGCCCGCCGACGCGGTGCCCGCCGTCCGCGAGCTGCTGATCCGGCTGCGCGCCGCCGCAGAGGTGGCCCGGACCCCGCAGGGCGCCGCCGAACTGCTGGAGGCGGTCGCCCGCGAGATGGTCGGCGAACTCGGCCGCTACGACCGGGACACCCTGGCCACCTGGCGCGAGGCGGCCCGCCGGCAGGGCGAGGCGGGCGACCCGGCCGCCGCGATCCACCTGCTGGAACAGGTCATCCTCGACATGGCGCAGGCGCTCGGCGCGGGCGACCCGGAGACCCTCACCGCCCGGCTCGACCTGGCCGCCGAGGTGGGACGCGCGGGCGATGCGGGCGGCGCGCTGCGCCGGCTGCACGACCTGCTGCCCGCGCTGACCGCGGCCGTCGGCGCCGACGACGCCCGGGTGCTGCGGGCCCGGGCGCAGTACGCCGCCCACACCGCCGCCGTCGGCGACCTCGGCGGGAGCGTCCACCAGCTGGTCCAGCTCGTGCCGCAGGTCCAGCAGGCCCTCGGCGAGGAGCATCCGCTGCTCGGCGAGGCCAGGACCGCGCTCGCCCGGGCCGCCCAGCAGCTCGGCCGCGCCCCCGGCGCACCGCCCGGGCTCGGCTGGATCGAGGCCGTCGCGATCGTCCACCGGCTGACGGTGTGGGACTTCGACACCGACCGCGAGGCCCTGGACTGTCTCTCCGAGCTGGAACGCCGCACCGGCCTCAAGGGCCTGGCCGACCGGATCTACGGCGCGCCCGACCACCTGACCGCCGAACAGGTCACCACCCTCGCGCTCGGCCGGCCCACCGGGCCCGCCTGACCTCGCCGGGACCGCCGGCCACCGGCGCCGGTCACGGTACGGCCGGGACCGCCGCCGCGCCCACCAGCGCCCGCAGCAGGGCGCGCGCCGCCGCGTCGTTCTGGCGGAACGCCGGCGCGTCGGTGCGCGGGCGGGCGAACGCGGCCTGCGAGCGGCCGTTGGTGGGCGGGCCGAGCGCGGTGCGGCGCGGGTGCGGGGCGCCGCCGAGCGCCGGGTCGAGGATCCGCCCGTCGGACGCGGCGGTGACGATCAGACCCGAGCGGTAGTGGTGCCCGTCGTCGCGGACCTCCTCCTCGGTGAGCCGGCCGGTCCGGTACAGCCCGGCCAGTACCGGGTCCGTGGTGCGGGCGACCGCGTGCTGCGGCAGGTACCCCTCGATCAGCGCGGTGGCCCGCACCCGCCGGCCGGGGACGGTGGGGCTGGTGGCCACGAAGGTGCCGTCCGACCCGTCGAGGGCGACCTCCACCCCGGCGCCCAGGAACCGCACCACGCCCGCCTCGGACAGCGCCAGCAGCTGCCGCAGCCGGAACCCCGGCGGACCGGAGGCCAGGAAGCTGAAGAAGCCGAACCACCAGCCGTCCAGCTCCCGCGCCACCGACCGCGCCGACAGCCGGCCGGAGGCGAGCAGCCGCGGCAGCTGCCCGTACAGCGACAGCAGCGCCAGGAAGGCCCCGAGGTCGGCGCTGTACCCGGGGTCGGCCCGGCGGTCGGCGTCGGCCGCGATGTAGCCGCGCAGGTGCCGTTGCAGCTGCTCGCCGTCGGCGAGCCGGACCCCGTCGAGCGGCCGGTCCAGCCGCTCGAGGTCCAGCCGGTCGGCCGGGTCCGGGACGGCCCCTGCGACCAGCGCGGCCAGCTCCGGGTCGTACCAGCCGAGCCGGTCGTAGCCGGCCAGGAACCGCGCCCAGGGCAGCGCGGTGCGCTCCGGATGGGCGTGGAACAGCTCGTGGTAGTAGCCGAAGCCGATCTCCTTGGCCATCAACGGCCAGGCGTCGCGCCGCAGTTCCAGCGGACCGGGCCGCGCGGTCAGGGCGTCCACGGCCGCCGCGTCGAAGTACCGCGGCAGCGGCGCGGGCGGGCCCTGCAGCCGGTAGCCGGTCTTGGAGTGGTACGGCACACCGCGCCGCGAGCCCACGTGCAGCACCGGCTCGCGGCCCGAGGGCCGGTACACCGGGCCGTCGGGGCCCTCCTCGAACCGGCCGCCCCGGCCCTCGGTGAGCAGCGCCATCAGGTCGACGAAGGCCAGCCCGAAGCCGCGCAGCAGGACGTGCTCACCCGGGGCGAGGGCGGACAGGTCGGCGTCGGAGGAGAAGGCCGGCGGCAGGTGGAAGCGGCCGTGCCGGGCGGCGAAGCGGGCCGCCTCGCGGTGCCGCGGGTCCGCCGCCGGCTCCAGGTGGCCGAGGGTCAGCACCACCTGGTCGGCGACCAGCACCCGGTCGGAGAGCTCCACCAGCTGCGGGCCGTCCGGCGGGCCGGTCAGCGACCGGGCGGTGTCCCGGTGCACGGTCAGCGTCACGTGCGCGGGCAGGTCGGCCGCGGCCCGGCGGAACACCCAGTCCAGGTAGGCGCTCTGGGCCTGCCGGGTGGCGAAGTCGGTCGGCCGCAGGGCCGCCAGTTCGGCCCGGATCCGCGGATCGGCCACCGGCCGGTACGGCGGGTACCGCTCGGGCTCGCGGGCCCACTCGGCGAGCGACGGCCCGGGGCGCACCGGCCCCTCGGCGGTCGAGGTCGCGTCGGTGAACATGGTCACGTCCTCGGCCATCGAGTTCATCCGCAGCAGCGGCGACTGCTCCTCCCGCCAGATCCGGCCGCCGCCCGGCGGGTACGGGTCCACCAGGTGGATCTCCAACGGCGCCCCGGGCGGCAGCAGTTCGGCGGCGTTGGCGGCCAGCCGCTCCAGCAGGCCGGTGCCGCGCGGACCGGCGCCCACGATCACCAGGGTGCTCACCGCGCCGCCCCCGCCACCCCGGCGGCCGGCCCGCGCCACAGCGCCCGCACCCGCTGCAGCGGGGTCGGCGGCAGCCCGTCCCGGGTGGCTCCGCGGGCGTAGTACCGCTCCAGGTAGTACTGGCCGACCGACAGCACACTGGTCACCCCGACGTACCAGAGCGTGGCCACCATCAGCAGCGGGATCACCTGGTACGTCTGGTTGTAGATCAGCTGCGTCGAGTACAGCAGGTCCTGCACCGCCAGCACGCTGACGATGGAGGTGCCCTTGAGCGTGCCGATCAGCATGTTCCCGGCCGTCGGCACGATCGAGCGCATCGCCTGCGGGACGACGATCCGCCGCAGCACCCGGCGCCGCGACAGCCCCAGCGAGGCGGCCGCCTCCAGCTGCCCCTGGTCGACCGAGAGGATCCCGCTGCGCACCACCTCGGCGGCGAACGCGGCCTCGTGCAGGGTGAGCCCGATCACCGCCGTGAGGACCGGCCCGAGCAGGTTGACGGTCCGCACGCTCAGGAACTCCGGGCCGAACGGGACCCCCAACCCCAGGTGCGGGTAGAGCGCGCCGATGTTGAACCAGAACAGCAGCTGGACCAGGAGCGGGGTCGCCCGGAACACCCAGACGAACCCCCAGCCGAAGGCCTGCAGCACCGGGTTGCCGGACAGCCTGGCCAGCGCCAGCAGGGTGCCCAGGGCGAAGCCGAGCACCATCACCAGCGCGGTCAGCCACAGCGTCAGCAGCAGGCCGCGGGTGATCGCGGTGGTGGTCAGGTACTGGCCCACCACCTCCCACTGGAAGGCCCGGTTGCGGACCAGGGAGTTGAGCGCCATCGCGAGCAGCAGCAGCGCCACGGCGGCCGCGGCCAGCCGGCCGGGGCGGCGGCGCGGCACGATCGGCAGCTCGGCGGTGTCCGGGGGCGCAGCCGGGTGCGCCGGGCTCGGGCGTTCGGGTGGTGGGGAGGAGGCGGCGAGGGGCAGGACGTCGGGCGACGTGGCCATGGCGGGGCTCCAGATGCGAGCGGGCAGGCGGGGGCCGACTGTCCGTCACGCGCGCGCCGGGTCCCTCAACCCGGCCTGGATCCGGGACGGTTGGCCCGGGCCCGGATACGCACTCACTCCGCGGCCGATCGTACGCGGGCGCCGCCCCGCCGTGTCAAGGTCCGCCGCCGGGGTCGGGAAGGCGGTGCGGCGGCCCGTTTCCGGACGGTGGTTGACGAACGCGGAGGTTCGCTGGTCAACTGGCGACATGAATGCCGAGCAGCGTCTGGTCACGCGCGGCCACATCGACTTCGGTCGGGTGTGGTCCGCGGCGTGTTGCGGCTGACCCGGCAGCGGGCCGCCTGACCGGCCCCATCTCCCCTCGGAGACCTCCCTCGGTCCGCCCCGTCGCGGGGCCGGGAAGCCGTCGTACCCGACGGAACGACAGGCGTGCGCTGCCGCCAGAACTCCCTCTCTTTCTAGCTGACCTCCCGTCACACTCCGCTGCCTGACGGCCGGTTCACCCGTCCACGCCCACGCCCTCGCCGGCGCGCCCCGCCGCGCCCTCGCCCGGCACGCCCCGCACCGCCCGCTCCGCCCGTACCTCCCGCGCCGGGCCGCCCCTCGGCGTGCCCGCACCCGCAAGGAAAGGCCAGCACCCATGCCCGTCGAGTTCCTCGGTATCGCCGCCACCAGTGACGGTTCGGAGACCACGCCCCGCACCACCGCCGCCTTCGACCGCGACTACACCCTGCGCCTGGCCCGTGCCCACGAGGACCACGGCTGGGACCGGGTCCTGTTCGCGTACGGCGCCGGCGCCCCCGACCCCGCGCCGTCCGCGGCCTACCTGGCCGCCAAGGTGGACAGGCTCCAGATCCTGCTGGCCCACCGTCCCAACGTCTCCTACCCGACGTTCGCCGCCAAGACCTTCGCCACCCTGGACCGGATCAGCGACGGCCGGCTCACCGTGCACTTCATCACCGGCGGCAGCGACCACGAGCAGCAGCGCGAGGGCGACTTCCTCACCAAGGACCAGCGCTACGCCCGCACCCGCGAGTACATCGGCATCGTCAAGAAGGCCTGGACCAGCCGCGAGCCCTTCGACCACGAGGGCGAGCACTACCGGTTCAACGACTTCGTCTCGGACGTCTTCCCCGTCCAGGAGCCCCGGCCGAACGTCTCCTTCGGCGGCTCCTCGCCCGCCGCCTACGCGGCCGGCGGCGCCGAGGCCGACATCTACTGCCTCTGGGGCGAGCCGCTGGCCGCCACCGCCGAGCAGATCGAACGGGTCAAGGAGGCCGCCCGCGCCGCCGGCCGCACCGACACCCCGCGGATCCAGGTCGCCTTCCGGCCGATCATCGCGCCCACCGAGGAACTCGCCTGGGAGAAGGCCCACCGCACGGTCGCCGCGATCAAGGCCCGGCGGGAGTCCGGCGGGGACCTGGTCCGCCGCGGCGTCGGCGGCGCGCCGCAGAACACCGGCTCCCAGCGGCTGATCGAGATCGCCGAGCAGGGCGAGCGCTACGACCGCGCGCTGTGGACCCTGACCGCCGCCGCCACCGGCGGCGCCGGCAACTCCAACGCGCTGGTCGGCACCCCGGAGACGGTGGCCGCCGCCCTGCTCGACTACTACGACCTGGGCGCCGACATCCTCTCCGCCCGCGGCTACGACCTGGTCGGCGACGCCATCGACTTCGGCCGGCACGTCATCCCGATCGTCCGCGAGGAGGTCGCCCGGCGGGACGCGGCCAAGGCCGCCGAGCGGGCCGCCGCCGAGGCCGCCGCCAAGGAGCGCGACCGGCACCAGCTGATCGCGGTGCAGGCGTGAGCACGCCGCTGTTCGAGGTCCAGCGGGTCCGGCTCGGCGACCCGCTGACCGAACCGCTGGTGCGCGAACTCACCCACGAGTACGTCACCCGGTACGGGCCCGGCGGGCACGCCGAGATGGCCCGCTACCCGGCCGAGGAGTTCGCCCCGCCGCACGGCCTGCTGCTGCTCCTGCTGGCCGACGGCGAGCCGGTGGCCGGCGGCGCGTACCGCCGCTACGACGACACCACCGCCGAGATCAAGCGGATGTGGACGCACTCCGCGCACCGCCGCCGGGGCCTGGCCCGCCGGGTGCTGGCCGAACTGGAGCGGGCCGCCGCGGCGGGCGGCTACCGGCGGATCCACCTCACCACCGGGCCGCGCCAGCCCGAGGCCAAGCAGCTCTACCTGGCGGCCGGCTACACCCCGCTGTTCGACCCGGACCTCGACCCGCCGGAGTTCCGCCCGCTCCCCTTCGAGAAGCACCTCACCGACCGGCACCCCGCCGGCCCGTCGAAAGGCTCCGCACCGTGAGACGCGTACTTCCGGCCGTGCTCGCCGCCGCCACCGCCCTGGTGCTGGCCGGCTGCAGTTCGGCCCCGGCGGCCGGGCCGCAGGCCGCCGCCGGAGCCCCGGGCGCATCGGCGGCCGGGCAGGACGTGGTGGCGGGCGAGCAGAAGGTCGAGTCGATCGCCGCACTGCTGCCGCCGGAGGTCCGTACGGCGGGCACCCTCAGGCTCGGCGGCGCCGGGGGCACCCCGCCCAGCGCCTTCTTCCCCGACCCCGCGGTCAAGAAGGCGGCCGGGATCGACGTCGACTTCACGGACGCGGTGGCCAAGGTGCTCGGCGTCACCATCCAGCGCGAGGAGGCCGCCTTCGAGACCATCCTCCCGGCGCTGGACAGCGGCAAGTACGACCTGGGCGCCGGGAACTTCGGCGTCACCACCGCCCGCCTGAGGACCATCGACTTCGTCACCTACATCGACGACGGCCAGGGCTTCGCGGTGAAGCAGGACAACACCGCCCTCCAGCCGGTCACCGACCTGGTGCAGCTCTGCGGCCTGACCATCGGCACCGGCGTCGGCACCACCTTCGAGACCACGCTGAACGCGAAGAAGAGCGTGTGCACCGACGCCGGCAAGAAGCCGTACGAGGTCCGGGCGTTCGCCGACAGCGGCGCCACCTTGACCAGCCTCCAGCAGGGCCGGGTCGACGTGGTGATGTCCACCATCAACGGGCTGCGCTACCAGGCGAGCCGGCCGGCCTCCGGGACCCGCTTCCTGGGGGAGTTCCACCGGCTGGACGTCGGCTTCGCGTTCAAGAAGGGCTCGCCGCTCACCCCGGCGTTCCAGGCCGCCGTCAACCAGCTGATCAAGGACGGCACCTACGGCCGGATCCTGCAGAAGTGGGGCACCACCGACTCGGCCATCCCCGAATCGCTGATCAGCCCGCCCGAGCACCCGTGACCCGAGCACCCGTGATCCGCCGCCCGTGATCCCGTGCCAGAAGCCCCCGCCAGCCAGTCGCTGGCCCGAAGCGAGGACCCGGCCGCCATGACCGTCGCCGCCCCCGAGAAGCACCCGCCCGAGAAGCGTCCGCCCGAGAGACACCTGTCCGAGGACCACCCGTCCGCGAGCACCGGCGATCCGGCCTCGCTGCCCGTCGTCCCGGCCCGCCACCCCTGGCGGTGGCTGGCCGGGGCCGCCGCGGTCGTGGTGGTCGCGCAGTTCCTGCACGGCCTGGCCACCAACCCCGGCTGGGACTGGCCCACCTTCCGGGCCTACCTGGCCACCGACAGCATCCTGCGCGCCGTCGGGACCACCCTCCAACTCACCTGCTACGGAACGGTCCTGGGCTTCGCACTGGGCGCGGTGATCGCCGCCCTGCGGCTGTCGCGCAGCCCGATCCTGCAGACCATCGCCTGGACGTACATCTGGGCCTTCCGCTCGATCCCGCTCATCGTCCAGCTGGTCTTCTGGTTCAACCTCTCCTATCTGTACAAGCGGCTCGGCCTCGGCGTCCCGTTCGGGCCGACCGTCTGGGAGTTCGAGACCATGGACGTGCTCGGCGCGCTCGGCGCCGCCGTCCTGGGCCTGGCCCTGCACCAGGCCGCGTACGCCGCCGAGATCATCCGGGCCGGGGTCATCTCGGTGGACGCCGGCCAGCTGGAGGCCGCGGCGGCGCTCGGCATCCCGCGGCTGCGGCAGGCCTGGCGGATCGTCCTGCCGCAGGCCATGCGCGGCATCCTGCCGAACGCCGCCAACGAGGTGATCTCGCTCTTCAAGGGCACCTCGATCGTCTACGTGATGGCGATCGGCGAACTCTTCTACCAGGTCCAGGTGGTCTACGGGCGCACCGGCCGGGTGGTGCCGCTGCTGATGGTGGCCACCGCCTGGTACGTGCTGCTGACCACCCTGCTGTCGGTCGGCCAGTACTACGTCGAGCGGTACTTCGCCCGCGGCGCGAACGCACCCCGCCGCCGACCCCGCTCCAGCGCGCCCGCGCCCTCGTCCGCCAGATCCAGGAGAGCCGGCTCTCCGCACCCTCGGGAGGCAGCTCGTGACCACGGCCATGGTGGACATCCGCGGGGTCCACAAGAGCTTCGGACGGCTCGAAGTCCTGCGCGGCGTCGACCTGCGGGCCGAGGCCGGCTCCGTGACCGTGATCCTCGGTCCGTCGGGCTCCGGGAAGTCCACCCTGCTGCGCGCCGTCAACCACCTGGAGAAGCTCGACCGCGGCTACGTCGCGATCGACGGCGAGCTGATCGGCTACCGCCGCTCCGGCGGCAAGCTGTACGAGCTCAAGGAGCGGGAGGTGCTGCGCCAGCGCACCCGGCTCGGCTTCGTCTTCCAGAACTTCAACCTCTTCCCCCACCTGACCGTGCTGGAGAACCTGGTGGAGGCTCCGGTCAGCGCACTGGGCGTCCCCAAGACCCAGGCGCGGGCCCGCGCCCTGGAACTGCTCGCCCGGGTCGGCCTGGCCGACAAGGCGGACAGCTACCCGCGCCGGCTCTCCGGCGGCCAGCAGCAGCGGGTGGCCATCGCCCGGGCGCTGGCGCTGGAGCCCAAGGTGCTGCTCTTCGACGAGCCGACCTCGGCCCTCGACCCCGAACTGGTCGGCGAGGTGCTGGACGTGATCAAGGACCTGGCCACCGGCGGCACCACCATGATCGTGGTCACCCACGAGATCGGCTTCGCCCGCGAAGTGGCGGACACCGTGGTCTTCATGGACGGCGGGGTGGTGGTGGAACAGGGCCCGCCCGCCGAGGTCCTCGACCACCCCCAGCACGAACGCACCCGCGCCTTCCTCTCCAAGGTGCTCTAGACCCCTCCTGGCAACACCCCTTCCCCGAAACGGAGTTCCGTCATGCCCCTGCCCCGCCGCGCCCTCGTGCTGGCCGCCGCCGCCTTCTCCGCCACCCTGGCGCTCACCGCCTGCGGTTCGTCCACCGGCGCCTCCGCCGACCTCGGCGCCAAGGGCACGGTGGCCCCGAACGGGATCACCGTGAACCTGACACCGGACCAGAAGAGGGTGACCACCGCCAAGGTGGACGCGATCGCCGCGCTGGTCCCGGAGGAGATCCGCAAGAGAGGCACCCTCCAAGTCGTCGACTCGCTGGGCACCGTGCCACCCCTGGACTTCCACGCCACCGACGACCGGACCATCATCGGTGCCGAACCCGACCTCGCCCACCTGATCGGCGACGTGCTCGGCCTGAAGGTCGAACTCAACCCGGTCTCCTGGGAGAACGTCTTCGTCGGCCTCGACAGCGGCAAGTACGACGTCGGCCTCACCAACATCACCGTCACCGAGGCCCGCAAGGAGAAGTACGACTTCGCCACCTACCGGCTCGACATCCTCGGCTTCGAGGCCAAGAAGGGCGCCGGCTGGAAGGTCACCGGCCCCCAGGACGTCGCCGGGCACACCATCGCCGTCGCCTCCGGCACCAACCAGGAGAAGCTGCTGATCGCCTGGAACGAGGCCAACGTCAAGGCCGGACTCAAGCCGGTCGACATCAAGTACTTCCAGAACTCCTCCGACTACTACCTGGCGCTCGCCTCCGGCCGGATCGACGCCTACCTCGGCCCCAACCCGACCGCCGCCTTCCACGCGGCCCAGACCGGCGAGACCGAGGTGATCGGCACCTACTCCGGCGCCGGCGACCAGGTCCTCGGCAAGATCGCGGCCACCACCAAGAAGGACAACGGCCTGGTCAAGGCGCTCAACGGCGCCATCAACGAAGTCCTCAAGAACGGCACCTACGCCCAGGTCCTCAAGCGCTGGGGCCTGGACAGCGAGGCCGTCCAGACCTCGGAGATCAACCCGCCCGGCCTGCCGAAGACCGGCTGACCCGCGCCGGTACGCCGTCAGCCGGCGAACGGGATGCGCTCCAGCACCCCGCCCGCGAAGACGTCGTACAGCGGCAGCGTCTCGAGGTGCACATAGCCGATGTGGCAGTCGCACACCGGCAGCGGGCAGGGCCGCGGCCGCAGTTCGGCCCGGTACGAGCCGTCGTACAGGTTCCCCAGCGGCGGGCGGACGAAGTGGCAGCGGCGGACCGTGCCGTCGCCGTCCACCGAGATCACCGACTCACCGGTCCGGCACGGGCGGCCACCGCTGGGGTGCGGGTCGCGGCTGTAGCCGAACAGGGCGTCCAGCGCCGTCCAGTCGGCGGCCTCGCGGTCGGTGTAGCTCCGGCCGTCGGCGGCGTTGACCCACAGGTACACCTCGGGCGGCAGCTCCGCCCGCAGCCGCCGGGCCGCGGCCAGGTGCTCCGGCTCGCCGACCACGCCCACGCTGTACCGGGCGCCCAGCGCCGTCAGCTCCCGGCACTTCGCGAGGAAGCGCTCATGGCCGACCTGACCGGGGTGGTAGGTGATCCAGAACGCCAGGGTGTCCAGGCAGGCGTCGGCCAGCCAGTCGGTGCGGCAGCTGAAGTTGGTCTGGATCGCCACCCGCCGCACGTGCGGCAGCCGGCTCAGCTCCACCAGCGCCCGCCGGTACCAGGACCGGACCAGCCCCTCGCCCCACGGCGTGAACAGCAGCGACAGCGTGTCGCCGCGCTGCGCCGCCGCCCAGGCGGTGAACCGCTCCAGCGCCGCCCGGTCCGCCCGCAGCTGCGCCGGGGAGTCCCGGCGCTTGGCGAACGGACAGTACGGGCAGTCGTAGTCGCAGGAGGCCAGCGGACCCCGGTACAGCACCGTCAGGTCCAGCGGCTCGGGCGCGGGGGCCGCCTGCCCGGGCAGGCCCAGGAAGACCGTCACCTCGCCTCGTAGGCGCTCATCCGCTCCCGCACCTCGGGCGAGAACAGCAGCGGGCCGATCGCGTCCGAGTACGCCAGCCCCTCCGGCGTCAGCACCAGGCGCTCCGGCCGCCCCTCCAGCCAGCCGCGGTCCGTCAGCGCGGCCAGCTCGGCGGGGAAGTCCTCGGCCGGCGAACTGCCGAAGCGCAGCCGGTACCCGGCCGGGTCCAGCCCCTCGGCCTGCAGCAGGGACTGGATCAGGTGGCGGCGGCGGGCCTCGCCGTCGTCCATCCAGCGGCCGTGCTCGGCCCGGGAGAAGTCCTCGGTGGCCACGTAGTCGTCGATGATGCCGCGCACCTGGGTCGCGTTCACCGCGTAGTCGAAGGAGTAGTGCAGCCGGGAGGTGTACGAGCGGGCGCCGCAGCCCAGGCCCACCATGCCGTCGGTCTGGCAGGCGTACTCGCTCTCGCCCGCCGGGGATCCGGCCCGGCGGAACATCCGCATCGACACCTGCTGGTAGCCGCTGCCCAGCAGGTGGTCCCGGCCGGCCCGGTACAGGGCCAGGCGCTGGGCGTCCCAGCCGGCCCCGGTGGCCTCGGCCGGCCGCCGGCCGAGACCGGTCAGCGGCCGCACGTACAGCGGGTACAGGTACAGCTCCTCCGGCCGCCAGGCCAGCGCGGCGTCCAGCGAGCGCAGCCAACTGGCCTCGCTCTGCCCGTCGATGCCGTAGATCAGATCGATGTTGAGCACCGGGAAACCGGCCGCCCGGATCCGGCCGAGCGCGGCCTCGACCGCGGCCCGCTTCTGCGGACGCACCGCCGAGCGGGCCTCCTCGTCCAGGAACGACTGCACGCCGAGGCTCAGCCGGGTGGTGCCGCGTTCGGCCAGGACCGCCAGCCGGTCGGCGGTGCAGGTGTCCGGGGAGGCCTCCACCGACAGCGGGACGGCCCGCAGGTCGACGCCCGTGCACCGCTCGGCGATGTCGCACAGCCGGGTCAGTTCGGCGGCCGTCAGATAGGTCGGGGTGCCGCCGCCGAACGCCGCCAGCGCGAACCGGGCGTCCGTGTCCAGCGCCGCCCGGACCGCCCCGGCCTGCCGCTCCAGCGCGTCCAGGTAGGCCGTGGTCAGGCCCTCCGGGCTGCCGATCCGGGTGAACAGGTTGCAGAAGCCGCAGCGCACCTCGCAGAACGGGATGTGCAGGTACAGCGAGAGCGCGTGCTGCGGCTCGCCCGCCCACAGCGCGCCCAGCTCCGGCCGCTCGGGCAGCGCCCGGTACGCCGTCTTGTGCGGGTATGCGTAGACGTACGACTGGTACGGGCGCGGGGCCTCGACGGCCGCGCCCGGGCCCTCGACGGCCGTGCTCACGGTGCTCATACGGCGGCCTCCTCGGCGGGCCCGGCGGCGGGGACGGTGAAGTGCGCGTACGGGACCGTCCAGACCACCTCGTGGCCGATCCGGTGGCCGGTGTAGCCGTCCTCGCCGTACGCGGTGCCGTGGTCGGAGCAGACGATCGCGAAGCACGGCCGGCGGCGGCTCATCGCGGTGAACAGCCGCCCGATGTGGGCGTCCACGTACTCCAGCGCGGCCGCGTGGCTGGCCCGGGTGTCGCCGTGCTCGCGGGCGGCGCCCGGCAGGTGGAACCAGTTCGGCTGGTGCAGCGCGGAGACGTTCACGAACAGGAACAGCGGCTGCCCGGCCGGCTGCCGCGCGCAGACCTGCTCGGCCCGGGCCACCTGCGCCTCGAACGAGGTCGGCGAGGGCACGCCCATCTCCGGCTCCCAGTGGCTCTCCTGGAACAGCCCCGGCAGCACCGACCCCAGCGGGCCCTGCTTGTTGAAGAACCCGACCCCGCCGATGCAGACCGTCCGGTACCCGGCGGCCGCCAGCGCCGACGGCAGGTCCGGGGTGTCGAACACCCAGGTGCGGGACTCGGTGGACTCGGAACCCGCGAACCGGGCCGCGAACAGCCGCGGGTGCGGCCCGTCCGGGCGCGCCGGGGTGGGCAGGAAGCCCGCCAGGATCGCCTGGTGCGAGGCGTAGGTGAAGCTGCCGGGGGAGTGCCGGCGCTCCCACCGCCCGCCCGGCAGGAACGCCGCCAGGTGCGGGATCCGGCCCGCCGCCGCCAACTCCTCGGCGACGTCGAAGCGCAGCGTGTCCAGGGTCACCAGCAGCAGGTCGTGGCTGCCGACCACCTGCCGCATGTCGGGTATCTGATCGCTCATCGGGCGGCTCCGGTCGGTGGTGCGGGGTCGAGGTGGGGCAGCAGGGCGGCGAGCTGGGCGCCGTAGGTGTCCAGCCCCTCGGCGGGGCCGCCGGGCAGCCCGGTCAGGCCGGGCAGCAGGTCGCCGAAGGCGTTCACCTCGCCCACCAGCCCCCGCCGCCAGGCCGCGGTCGGCAGCACGTCCACCCCGGCCATCGGCGAGCGCGGGAAGCAGGCCGCGGCCCGCTCGGCGGTCTCCAGCAGCCGGGGCCAGGCCGGGCCGGCCGCCTCCCGGGCCGGCCCGGTCTCCCCGCGGGCGCCGCCCAGGTGCAGATTGGTCATCGGGTGGCCGCTGGTGCGCACCACCACGTGGGTGGCCCGGCCCGCGACCACCACCACCCGCAGGTCGGCGGCCCGGCCGTGCTGCGCCGCCTTCGGCACCCACTGCTCGACGTGCAGGCCGTCCGGCGCCAGCCGGTCGACCACCGCCGCGATCTCGCGCTCGTCCCGGTAGCCGCGCACCCGCAGCGAGTTGTGCAGCCCGTCGTCGGCCGCCTCGACCGAGGTGGTGGCCAGCAGTTGCCCGCGCGGCCCGAACTGCAGCGCCACCACCCCGGAGGCCGAGGAGCCGTGCGCGGGCTTCAGGAACACCCGGCGCAGCCCGGCGGCGGCCAGCCGCTCCTTCAGCTCCGCCCAGCCGCCCGGGGCCGGGCCGTCCAGGGCGCGCGGCACCGGGACCCCGGCGTCCGCCAGCCGCCGGTGCGCCCGGCGCTTGTCGAACATCACCGCGATCTCGTCCGGGTCCCCCAGCAGCCGGGCGCCGGGGGCCCGTCCGACCGCCCGGGCCACGCCGGCCAGCGCGGCGGTCAGCCCCGTGTACCAGGCGGCGCCGCCCTCCACCCGGGTCGGCGCGTAGTGCGCGCCGAGGGCGGGGCCGCGCAGCAGACGGTCGACCTCCTCGTCCTCGCCGGGCGACTCGATCCGCAGCACGGTGCCGGGGGCGATCCGGTACGTGCCGCGCAGCACGTCCGCCCAGGGCAGGACGGCGGGTTCGGGCAGCCCGGCGGCCCGGGCGGCGGCGGCGAACAGGGTGACCCGCCGGTGGCCCGGGTTGCCGAGGACGGTGAGGGAGGGGGACGTCACGACGGTGGCGCTACTCGGCCACGGCCACGTAGCGGTCCTCCTCGTCCTCCTCGTCCTCGACGTCGGAGAGGTCGACCTTCACCCCCGCCAGGGCCTCGGTCAGACGCTGCTGCATCGGCTCGGTGAGGTAGTGGTGGTGCAGGTCCAGCGAGGTGAGGTGGGTGAGCGGCTGTCCTTCCAGCAGGGCGCCGGCGCCCTCGTCGGTCAGCACGCCCATCGCCAGGCTCAGGTGGTCCAGGCGGGCCACCACCGGGGCGTGCGCGACGGCCGCCGCGATCTCGTCCTGGTACTCGGAGTTCTCCAGGCCGAGGTGGCGCAGCGCGGGGAAGCGCACCCCGGTCAGGAACGGCGCCAGGTCCTCCACCGAGTGGTCGCCGCCGTACTCGTCGACCCCGAGCCACAGCTCCAGGCGCTCCAGCGCGGGGAAGTCGCCCGCGCCGACCGCACGGACCACCTCGGCGGGCAGGCCGCCGGCCTCCAGCCGCAGGGCGCGCAGCGCCTCGTGCCGCACCGGCCGCAGCACCAGGCCGCTGCCGCCGCGTACCACCAGCTCGTGGAGGGCGGGGAACGCGGTCAGCGCGCCGGTCACGTCGCACATCTCCAGCCAGGAGATCTCGCACTCGTCGTAGGTGACGTCGCCGACGAACAGCGCGCGCAGCCCCGGCAGCCGGCCGGCGGCGCCGGTGACCGCCGCCAGCGCCGCGGTCAGCGGCTCGTAGCCGTCGGCCCACCACGCGCCGATCACCAGGGCCCGGACCCGGTCGGTGTCCACCGCGTCGAGGAACGCGCCCAGCGTCTCCTGGAAACCGGTGGGGGAGTCGTACTCGACGGCTATCCGCCAGGCCACGGCGTCGGCCGCGGGCAGGGCGGCCGGCGCGTCGCCGTCCGGGGCGGCGGAGAACTCGAACACGGGCAGTCCGTGGAACCGCTCGATGTGCCTGTTGACCGTCATGGTTGCTCCTAGGGGCGGGGCGGGACCGGTTGGGGTGATCGCCGGGA
This sequence comes from Kitasatospora sp. NPDC048540, assembly GCF_040651175.1. Lineage (NCBI taxonomy): Bacteria > Bacillati > Actinomycetota > Actinomycetes > Kitasatosporales > Streptomycetaceae > Kitasatospora > Kitasatospora sp. NPDC048540. Next base: position 114,378 of record NZ_JBEZIR010000003.1, on the reverse strand, counting down.
CCTGTCTACCAGGCCCCGGCGACGCCCGGTGGGCCGGGCGTCGGCTACCGGCCGGTCACTCCGCGACGGCCACGTACCGCCAGCGCTCGTCCGGCGCACCGGCCTCGGAGAGGTCGACCTCCACCCCCGGCAGGGCCTCGGTCAGACGCTGCTGCATCGGCTTCGTGAGGAAGTGGTGGTGCAGGTCCAGCGAGATGAGGTGGGTGAGCGGCTGTCCCTCCAGCAGGGCGCCGGCGCCCTCGTCGGTCAGCACGCCCATCGCCAGGCCCAGGTGGTCCAGGCGGGCCACCACCGGGGCGTGCGCGACCGCCGCCGCGATCTCGTCCTGCGCCAGGCTGTCGAGCAGGCCGAGCCGGCGCAGGGCGGGCAGCCGCAGCCCGCCGAGGATCGGCTCCAGGTCGGCCATGGTCGCGTCGCCGCCGTACTGGTCGACCCCCAGCCACAGCTCCAGCGACTCCAGCGCCGGGAAGTCGCACGCGCCGACCGCGCGGACCACCTCGCCGGGCAGCCCGCCGCTCTCGAACCGCAGCGTGCGCAGCGCCTCGTGCCGGACGGGCTGCAGCACCAGGCCCGGCTCGCCGTCCCAGCCGCCGCTCGCACCGCGCACCACCAGCTCCGCCAGCCGCGGGAAGGCGGTCAGGAACGGTGTCACGTCGGACTGCTGGATCCAGGAGATCTCGCACTGCTCGTAGGTGACCTCGCCGAAGAACAGCGCCCGCAGCGCGGGCAGCCGCCCGGCGCTGCCGGCGACCAGGCGGACCGTCTCCGCGGCCGGCTCCTGCTCGTCCTGCCACCAGGCGCCGATCACCACGGCGGTCACCCGCTCGGTGTCCACGGCCGCCAGGAACTGCTCCCAGCGCTGCTCGAAGGTCTCCTCGGAGTCGTAGTCCAGGCCGATCTTCCAGGCCACGGCCGCCGCGTCGGGCAGCTCGGCGCCCTCGTCCAGCGCGGGGACGAGGTCGAAGACCGGCAGGCCGTGGAACTGGTCGAGGTTCTCGCTGAGGGCCATGTGCTGCTCCTGGTAGGACGGCGGGACGACCTGTCTACCAGGCCGCTCCGACAACTGTGCGACCGGCGTGCTGCCCGGCCCGCGCGGCCCGACCGGTTGTCAGACCCCGGCCCTAGCTTCTGGATCGGACGTCCGGCAACCCGTCGGGCCGACACCGCAGGAGGCCTGATGTACCGCCAGGGTGACGTGCTGATCGTGCCGGTCGAGGAGAGCGCCGTACCGGGCGTGGTCGGCGCGCTGCCGCCCCAGCCGCGCGACCCCCGCGGCCGCATGGTGCTGGCGCTCGGCGAGGTGACCGGCCACGCCCACGCGGTGGTCGGCCCCGGCGAGCTGCGCCGCGAGGCCGGGCCGTTCGCCGCCGCCTGGCTCCGGCTGCCGGAGGGCGGGCGGGTGGTGCACGAGGAGCACGCAGTGATCGCGCTGCCCAAGGGCTGGTACCGGGTGGTGCGCCAGCGCGAGTACACCCCGGGCGCGGTCCGGGTGGTGGCGGACTGAGCCGGCGGGCCGCGAGGGCGACGGGTGCTCGGACGGTAGTGCGGGCGGGCGACAGATGACCGGCGAGAAGGAACGGAGCATTCCGATGATGGTTCAGCAGCAGTCCGCGCCCCGCGAGGCGGTGGCCCGCTGGCGGGAGGTGGCGGCAGGCACCGGCCCGGCCGACCGGCCGGCCGTCGAACGGGCCGTGCGCGCGGCCTACCGGGCGGCCGGTCTGGCCGAGCCCGCGGCCGTGGTGTGGTTCGGCTCGCCGCAGGCGGCGGCGCTCGGCGCGCTCGCGCTGCGCGGCGCCGCCCCCGAGGGCCTGCCGCTCGGCGGCGCGCTCGCCGCGCTCGAAGCGGCCGGGGTCAGGGCGGGCGGTGCGGTGAGCGTCCGGGAGCGGATCAGGACCGCGCCGTGGGAGGCCGCCCGGCAGCGGCTGCACGCCGGACTCGGCGCCCTGGGCTGGGCCGAGCTGTGGTCGCTGACCGGCGGCGAACTCGGCCCGCAGACCGGCGCGCTGGCCGCCCGGATCCGGGACGCGGTGCTCGACCGGCTCGCGCCCGACCCCACCGACGACGAGCCGCCGGCCGCCCGGGACGCGGCCCGCACCGTGCGCTCCGCCGCCCGGCTCGCCCTGCTGGACGGCGTGCTCGGCCCGCACGACGCCGCCTGGCTGGCGGCCTTCGACGCCGCCGGCGCGCTGGACGGACCGCACCCGCTGGCACCGCTCGCCGAGATCGCCCGCGGCGCCGGCTGGTGGTGGCCGTACGAGGGCGTGGCACTGGTCAGCGAACGCCCCGTGGAGCTGCACCGCGACGAGGCGGGCCGGCTCGACCGCGCGGACGGCCCGGCGCTCGCCTACCCGGACGGCTTCGCCCTGCACGCCTGGCGCGGCATGCCGGTGCCGCCCGGCTTCCTGGCCGAACTGGCCGCCGTCACCCCGGAGCGGATCCGCACCGAGGAGAACGCCGAACTGCGCCGGGTGATGCTGGAGTTCTACGGCTACGAGCGCTACCTGGCCGACTCCGGCGCCGAGCCGCTGCACCGGGACGCCACCGGGGTGCTGTGGCGGATCCAGCTGCCGGACGACGAGCCCGTGGTGATGGTCGAGGTGGTCAACTCCACCGCCGAGTCGGACGGCACCTTCCGCACGTACTGGCTGCGGGTCCCGCCGTCCACCCGGACCGCGCGGGCCGGGGTGGCCTGGACCTTCGGCGTCCCGGAGCAGGAGTACCGGCCGCAGCGCGAGACCTGAGCGGACCCCGCCCGGGGTCCCGCGGCCGGTTGTCAAGGGTACGGCCACCCGATTCCGGGCCCCGGCAGCCTGTACGGATTGATAGGAATTCGCCGAGCCCCGGCCACTGGTTCGCAGGCCAGGCCGTTGATATACCTCAGAGGCATAGGACGGGCGAGGTGTATCACCTACCCGTCGAGATGCGACGAACCAGGTGGTGATGGGCAAGTGAAGCTCCTCCGTGTGGGCCCCGCGGGCGCCGAGCGTCCGGTCGTGCTGGGCCGCGACGGCGCCGCGTACGACCTCTCCGAGCACACCGCGGACATCGACGGCGCCTTCCTGGCGGGCCTGGACCGCGCGGCCCTGGCCGCCGCCGTCGAGGCCGGCGAGCTGCCCCGGGTGGACCTCACCGGGCAGCGCACCGGCGCCCCGGTGGCCCGGCCGGGCAAGGTGGTCGGGATCGGCCTCAACTACCGCGACCACGCCGCCGAGGCCGGCGCGCAGCTCCCCACCGAGCCGGTGGTGTTCCTCAAGCCGAGCAACACCGTGGTCGGCCCGCAGGACGAGGTGCTGGTGCCGCGGGGCAGCGAGAAGACCGACTACGAGGTCGAACTCGCCGTGGTGATCGGCCGCACCGCCCGCTACCTGGACGACCACCGGCAGGCCGCCGAGGTGATCGCCGGGTACGCGGCGGTCAACGACGTGACCGAGCGGGCCTTCCAGTTCGAGCGCGGCGGCCAGTGGGACAAGGGCAAGTCCGCCGAGACCTTCACCCCGCTCGGGCCCTGGCTGGTCACCCCGGACGAGGTCGGCGACCCGCAGGCGCTGAGCCTGAAGCTCTGGGTCAACGGGCAGCTCCGGCAGGACGGCAGCACCGCCGAGATGGTCTTCCCGGTGCTGGAGATCGTCCGCTACCTGAGCCACTTCATGGTGCTGGAGCCGGGCGACGTGATCATCACCGGCACCCCCGCGGGCGTGACGCTCGGCCACCCGGGCACCCCGTTCCTGCGCCCGTCCGACGTGGTCGAGCTGGAGGTCGAGGGGCTCGGCAGGCAGCGGCAGGTGCTCGGCAAGGCCTGAGCCGGCCGCCGGCCCGACCGGTCCGGCCGCCCGCCGGCAGGTGACCGACCCGACCCAGGCACGGGGTCCGGGTCCACCCCGCCGGCTACCCCGCGTCCCCGCCCGCCGTCCGACCGCCGTGGATCCCGTCCGCCAGCGCCCGCACCCGCTCCGCCATCGCCCGCGCCGGCCCGCCCGGTGCCTCCAGCTCCAGCAGCCCGGCCAGCATCCCGGCCGTCTGCGGATCGTGGCCCGCCGTCGCCGCGCTCATCGCCACGAACTGGTCGACCAGCCAGTCCCGCAGCGAGTCCGGCGGGATCTGCCGCCCCTCGTCCAGCCAGCTCAGCGCCGAGGCCTCCACCACCGAGATCCACGAGCGCACCAGCAGCGTCAGCCGCGGCCCGGCCTCGCGCACCCCCAGGTGCCGCAGGGTGCGCCGCAGCGCGGCCCGCCGCACCTCGTCCACGATCGCGGAGGTGCGCGCCGTCTCCACCACCGAGCCCCCGCGCAGCAGCGCGCCGTACCCGGCGTCGTGCTCGGCGACGAAGTCGAAGTAGCGGTCCAGCACCGCCGCCAGCTGCTCGGTCGGCGTACCCCGGGCGGGCACCTTGAACCGGCCGGTCAGCTCCTCGGCGGCGGTCCGCAGCGCCGCCTCGTACAGCTGCTGCTTGCCGCCCGCGAAGTACCGGTAGACCAGCGGCCGGGAGGCCCCCGCGGCCTCGGCGACGTCGTCCAGGGTCACCTCCTCCGGCGGCCGCGAGCCGAACAGCTCCAGGGCGACCGCGATCAGCTGCTCCCTGCGCTGCTGCACCGGCAGCCGCCGGTACCCGGCCCGCCGGGGCCGGTCCGGCGCGCCGCCGTCCGCCGCCCCGGCCGGGCCGCTCCCGGGGGCGGGCGGGTCGGCCGGTCCGGCCGTGGCCGTGGGTGGTGCTGAGCGCGCTGCCATGGCGGTCAGCGTAGTGGCCCGGTGACCGTTTCCGGAGGGGGTCCGCCGGGTCCGGGAACGGTACGGCGGCGGTACCGGGCCGCTGCGCCGGTCGGCGGGTCATCGGTCAGAATCGGGACGAATCATCGCATCATGTGACAGGCGGGCGGGGTCGGCGGAGCGAGGAGGAACGGCGGGATGCGGCGCAGCGCCCGGGAGCGGTACCAGGCCCGCCGGGCGGCCCTCGGGCCGGCCGTCCGGGCGGCGCCCGGGGCCCTGTGGCGGTGGATCCGGGCGGCGCCCGGCACCTACGTCTGGCTGCTGCTGCTGGGGATCACCAGCCTGATCGTCAGCCGGATGGACCCGCGGTACCTGGACTGGTTCCTGACCAAGCGCAGCACCAACCTGGAACAGCTCGGCAGCCGCCCGGTGCACGCCCTGCTGGCCAGCGCGGTCTGGACCGAGCAGGGCGACTTCCTGTCCTACGTCGTGCTTTTCCACCTGTTCCACGTCCCCGCCGAGCGGTGGCTGGGGACCGCCCGCTGGCTCACCGTCGCGCTCACCGCCCATGTCCTGGCCACCCTGATCAGCGAAGGGGTGGTCGCCTGGGGCGTCGCCTCGGGACGGCTGCCGGCGAACATGGCCGACACCGTCGACGTCGGGGTGTCCTACGCCCTGGCCGGCGTCCAGGGCGTGCTCACCTACCGCTTCGCCGGCCGCTGGCGGTTGCTGTACGGCGGCGCGCTGCTGACCGTCTACCTGGTGCCGCTGATCACCTCGCACACCTTCACCGACCTCGGGCACTTCTGCGCGGTCCTGATCGGCCTGGGCTTCCACGGCTTCACCACCGGTCGGCCGACCTGGGACCCGGGCCGGTCCTGGCGGTCCTGGCGGTCCCGGCGGCGCCCGCGCCGCCCCTCCGCCGACCGCCGCCCCGCCCGGACCGTGACGCCCGGACCGTGACGCATCGGCCGAAACCACCACACCGGACGGTCCGTCAGCACCGCACGTACCGCGCCGGGGTGCCGAAAGCCCAGACCGAGAAGGTCTTGAAATCACGACCGGCTACGAAAAGATGGCCGGATGGCTGATGAACTGATCACCGAATCCGAAGACGGCCCCACCCCGCGCCGTGTCGCCGACGCCTACGTGCACGCCCTCGCCGAGCTCGATCCGCTGACCGCGATCTACCTCGGCCTCAACCCGGAGGACGACCGGCTCCCCGACCTCTCCCCGGCCGGCAGCGACGCCGTCGCCGGTCTCGCCCGCCGCACCCTCGCCGAACTCGACGCCGCCGAGAGCGCCGGCGCCGCCCGGGGCGGCCCGGACGAGGCCGAGCAGCGCTGCGCCAAGCTGCTGCGCGAGCGGCTGACCGCCGAACTCGCCGTGCACGACGCCGGCGAGCACCTGCGCTCGCTGCGCAACCTGGGCTCGCCGCTGCACAACGTGCGCGAGGCCTTCACCCTGATGCCCACCGAGACCGAGCACGACTGGCAGCTGATCGCCCGCCGCCTGGCCAAGGTGCCCACCGCGGTGGAGCAGTACCGCAGCTCGCTGGCCGAGGGCGCCGCCCGCGGCCTGTACGCCGGTCCGCGCCAGGTCACCACCGTGATCGGGCAGATCGACGAGTGGGTGGCCGGGGAGGTCCCCGGCGGCTGGTTCGGCACCTTCGTCCAGGACGCGCCCGCCCCGCTCGCCGACCAGCTGTCCGGCGCGGCCGTCGAGGCCACCGCCGCGCTGGCCGACTTCCGCGACTGGCTGGGCGGGGTGTACGGGCCGGGCGCGGCCGGCACCCCCGACCCGGTCGGCCGCGAGCGCTACGCCCGCTGGGTGCGCTACTGGACCGGCGCCGACCTGGACCTGGACGAGGCGTACCGCTGGGCCTGGGGCCAGTTCCACGACCTCGAGGCGCAGATGCGGGTGGAGGCCGAGAAGGTCCGCCCGGGCTCGACCCCGATGGAAGCCATGAAGTGGCTGGAGACCGACGGGCCGGCCATCAAGGGCGCCGACGCCGCCCGCGAGTACCTCCAGGGCCTGATGGACCAGGCCATCAACGACCTCCAGGGCACCCACTTCGACCTCGCCGAGCCGCTGCTCAAGGTCGAGTCGAAGCTGGCCCCGGCCGGCAGCGCCGCCGCCCCGTACTACACCCAGCCCTCGCTGGACTTCTCCCGCCCGGGCCGGACCTGGCTGCCGACCCTGGGCCGGGAGTCGTTCCCGGTCTGGGACCTGGTCTCCACCTGGTACCACGAGGGCGTGCCCGGCCACCACCTGCAGCTGGCCCAGTGGACCTACGTGGCCGACCGGCTCTCCACGTACCAGGTCACCCTGGGCGGCGTCAGCGCCAACGTCGAGGGCTGGGCGCTGTACGCCGAGCGCCTGATGGACGAGCTCGGCTACCTCACCGACCCCGGCCACCGGCTGGGCTACCTCAACGCCCAGATGATGCGGGCGCTGCGGGTCATCGTCGACATCGGCATGCACGTCGGCCTGGACTTCCCGGAGGACTCCCCGTTCAAGCCCGGCGAGCCGGTGCTGCCGGACGACGCCCGGGAGTTCTTCGGCCGCTACTGCGGCCTGTCCGCCGAGTTCCTGGACAGCGAGCTGATCCGCTACCTGGGCCTGCCCGGCCAGGCGATCGGCTACAAGCTCGGCGAGCGGGCCTGGCTGCAGGGCCGGGCCGCCGCCCGCGCCGCCGCCGAGGCGCGCGGCGAGGAGTTCGACCCCAAGGCGTGGCACATGGCCGCGCTGTCGCAGGGCTCGCTGGGCCTGGACGACCTGGTCGCGGAGCTCGGGGCGCTGTGAGCGCGGGCGGTGGGGGCGGCCCGGTCCGGGGCGCCCCCGCCGCCGCACGGCCGTCCGGCGCGGATATTCCCGGACCGGTCAATATCGGACTTTGGTACCAAAACTATACAAACTCCATCATTTACGTCTGAATCTCCTTGCCGATCGCCGCCCCGAGGGCTTTTCTGGAGAGAGCGTTTGCGTGCGCCCCAGCCCAGTTCCCCTCCGGAAGGCGGCCCACGGTGTCATCTCAGCCCACCCCAGACGTCCAGGCGGCGGATCCGCGCCGCTGGTGGGCGCTGGCAGTGATCGCGATCGCCCAGCTGATGATCGTCCTCGACGCGACCATCGTGAACATCGCACTTCCCTCGGCGCAGAAGGACCTGGGCATATCCGACGGCGACCGCCAATGGGTGATCACCGCCTACACCCTCGCCTTCGGCGGTCTGCTGCTGCTCGGCGGCCGGCTCGGCGACCTCTTCGGCCGCAAACGGACCTTCACCATCGGTCTGCTCGGCTTCGCGGTGGCGTCCGCGATCGGCGGCTTCGCCGTCGACCCCACCATGCTGTTCGCCGCCCGCGCCCTGCAGGGCGCTTTCGGCGCGATCCTCGCGCCCTCCGCGCTGTCCCTGCTGTCCAACACCTTCTCCGACCCCAGGGAACGCGCCACCGCCTTCGGCGTCTTCGGCGCCATCGCCGGTGCCGGAGCCGGCATCGGCCTGCTGGTCGGCGGCCTGCTCACCGAGTACCTGACCTGGCGCTGGTGCCTGTTCGTCAACGTGCCGATCGCGATCGGCGCCGCCTTCGCCGCCTTCTACCTGCTCAAGCGCGACCACATCGACAAGGGCCACCGGGTCAAGCTGGACCTGCCGGGCGCGTTCCTCGGCTGCGGCGGCCTGCTGGCGATCGTCTACGGCACCTCCGAGGCCGAGTCGCGCGGCTGGGGCGACTGGCTGGTGCTGACCTGCCTGCTCGGCGGCATCGCCCTGCTGGCGATCTTCGCGCTGGTCGAGCGGCGGACCCCCAACGCCCTGCTGCCGACCCACATCGTCGGCGACCGCAACCGCGGCGGCGCCGCCCTCGCGGTCGGGCTCGCGGTGGTCGGGATGTTCGGCCTGTTCCTCTTCCTGACCTACTACCTGCAGGTGGTGAAGGGATACTCGCCGGTCCTGGCGGGCGTCGCCTTCCTGCCGATGGTCGGCGCGATCATCATCAGCTCGACCGGCATCGCGGCCCGGCTGATGACCAGGATCCCGTCCCGCAACCTGATCGTCCCCGGACTGCTGCTGGCCGCCGCCGGCATGGCCTGGCTGACCCAGATGAAGGTCGACAGCCCGTACGCCGGCCTGGTGCTGCCCGCCGAACTGCTGCTCGGCCTCGGCATGGGCCTGGTGTTCATGCCGTCCATGAGCCTGGCCACCCTCGGCGTCGCCCCCAACGAGGCCGGCGCGGCCTCCGCCACCATCAACTCCGCCCAGCAGGTCGGCGGCTCGATCGGGGTCGCGCTGCTGAACACCATCGCGGCCAGCGTCACCACCACCTACCTGGCCACCCGCAACGCCGCCGATCCGCTGGTCCAGTCCCAGGGCGCGGTGCACGGCTACGCGGTCGCCACCGCGGTCGCGATGGGCATCCTGATCGGCGCGGCCGTGATCGCCTTCTTCCTGATCGACCACCGCCCGGCCCCCGGCGAGGCCACCGGCAAGGACGCCGAGGCCACCGCCCAGGTGCTGGCCTGACGGCCGCCACGCAACGGCCCCGAACCCCACCGCGGCCCGTGCCGGACCCCCGTCCTCCCCGCCGTCGCCCCGCCCGGATCACGCCCCGGGCGGGGCACTACCGTGTCCGGGTACGAATTCTCACTACTCTCACAGGGGCGGATCACACTCCTCCCAGGCCGACCGCCCATATTTTTGACTGTACGCGCCGCCCGGGGCGCGTCACCGGAGAGCCGACAGCGCGCGGGCGCGACGGGCGGGAGTGGGGACCTTGATGGGCCGTCAGCACGAGGTTCGCCGGCGCGTGCGCCGCCCGGTCGCCGTCACCTCCCTGCTGGCGCTCGGACTCGCGGGCGCCGTCGTCGGCGGCAACACCCTGGCCTCGCAGGTCACCGCCGCCAGCCGGCGCCCCGCCCCGGCCGCCACCGTGACGGCCGCGGCCACCCCGGCCGCCGGGCCCGCCGACGACGCGTCCACCGCGCCGCCGGCGTCCGCCGACCCGTCATCCGGCGCCGAGGCCTCCGGCGAGGCCGCCACCGACCCCTCCGACGCGGCCCCCCGGGCCGGCACCGGCCCGTCCGCGGGCTCCGAGCACCAGGGCGAGCAGGCCACCCTCTACCGCGGCGACGGCAGCACCGGCACCGCCGAGGCCGGAAGCGAGGCCGACCGGGTCGGCGCGCTCTTCACCGGCTCGATCACGGCCGGCCACCACTCCTGCTCGGCCAGCGTCATCCACAGCATCACCAAGAACCTGGTCCTCACCGCCGCGCACTGCGTGGCCGGCTCCGACGGCCTGCGCTTCGTCCCCGGCTACCGCGACGGCAAGGCGCCGTACGGCAGTTGGCAGGTGACCAAGGTGTTCACCACCGACGGCTGGAGCCAGGACGAGGACGAGGACGAGGACTTCGCCATCCTCCAGATCGCCCCCCAGGGCGGCCGGCAGATCGAGGACGTGGTCGGCGGCAACCCGCTCGGCCTCGACGCCGGCGCCACCACCAAGGTCCGCCTCTACGGTTACCCCGACGGCGGCGAGGAGCCGCTCCTGTGCACCAACGCCACCGAGCGCGAGGACACCCACCAGCGCCGCGTCGACTGCCCGTCGTTCCCCGGCGGCACCAGCGGCGGGCCGTGGATCGACACCGCCAGCGGCCAGGTGATCGGCGTGATCGGCGGCTACCAGCAGGGCGGCGACACCGCCGACACCTCCTACAGCGCCACCTTCGGCCGGACCATCGGCGACCTGTACACCGAGGCGGTCAAGGCCTCCATGCCCGCCGTCCCCTCCCCGGCCCCGGCCCCGGCCCCGCCGAGCTCGACCCCGGCCCAGCAGAACCCGACCGCGGCCGGCTGAGCGGGGATCAGCCGGCCACCGGCAGACCGAACACCACGGTCGCGTCGTCGTGCCGCTTGCCCCGGAAACTCCCCTCGGCCATCGCGAGTTCGGCCTCCCGGACCGACCGGACCAGATGGGCCGGGCCCTGCTTCTCCAGCGTCCGCAGCAGCTGTTCCCAGCTCCACCCGAAGCGCTCGACCAGGCGGGAGACACCGTCGCTGAGCAGCGCGAAGCTGCGTACCTCGGCCGTCCTGAAGCTGACCGTCACCGCCCGGTCGGCCGCCTCGGGCCGGGTGCCCGCCACCCAGAACCCCGCGTCGGTGTTGCGCAGCCGGCCCGCCGTCTCCCGGTCCATCGGCGGCAGCCGGTCGAGCCGGTCGTCGACCACCGTGGTCAGCGCGCCGTCGTGGGTCTCCACCACCACGGGGGAGTCCGCCAGCGTCAGACAGTCCAGCCGGCCGTCGTGCTCGCGCACCAGCGCGACCGTGGCCGACGGACTCTCCGGGTTCGCCAGGTCGCAGCCGGGGTGCAGCCCGCGGGTCCGGACGATCCCCTCCCGCAGCACCTCCCGCAGGTCCAGCCCCGGCCGCTCGGTCAGCACCCCCGCCAGCGCCCACGCCAACCGCCCGGCCAGCCAACGGACATCGTGCACGCACCCGGTCGGCAGCCCACTGGTCGTGGCCCCGTCCAGCACCACGACGAACCGCCCGGCCGCCACCACCACGTCCTCGTTGGCACCGCCGTCGGGTCCGACGGCGCCGGGCTCGCACACGTAGCTGATCTGCACGGCACTCCTCCTGCGGCGCTCCTCCAGCGGCACTCCCGCCGGGGAAGGCCTCGCCGCCATCATCCCCGCTCCGCCCCCCGGCCCCGGGAACGGGCCGTTACGTCCGGTCGGACGGAGTACGGCGGTCCCGTGGGGGCAACCCGGCGTCGGGGGAGGCGCACTGAAGGCAGGTGAGCGCGCGGCCGGCCCGTCGTACCGGCGCCGCCCTACGCCTCGTCGTCCCGCTCCAGGACCAGGCCGACCGAGCCCTCGACCAGGCCGTGCCCGGCTTCGAGATGCAGGTGGCTGCCGTCGGGAGTGCCGTCCGCCGCCAGCGCCAGCAGATGGGCGGCGAGCGTCCGCAGTCCCGCGGCGTCCGCCTCGACGACGACCTCACCCCCGAGGCTGCGCACGTTGATCCGGGCCCGCTCGTCCCAGCCGAACGCGAGCGGCACACCGTCCGCCCGCGCGGTCATCCGGACAGTGGCGACGGGGAATCCATCCGGTTCCGAGGTCATGGCCGCATCCTGCCACCGCACCCGGCCGCGGTCCCACCGGGCACCACCACCCCTACCGGGCCCGGAACATGACGAAAGCCCAGCCTCGCGGATGATCCGCTGAGCTGGGCCTCGATCAAGCACTTCTTGCGAAGTGCCCCCGGCAGGATTCGAACCTGCGCACCCGCCTCCGGAGGGCGGTGCTCTATCCCCTGAGCTACGGGGGCCTGCTGTGTGCCGCGGTGTTCTTGCGACGTGGAGAACATTACCAGGCCCGCAGCGTGGTCCGTGCACGGGTTTCCACGGCGGGTCCACGGATGCTCCGCCGCGGGTCCGCGCCGGCCGTCGGCGGCGGCCGGCAGGCCCGGGTGGGCGCCGCTGCGGCGGCTCTCGGCAAAGCCCGGACGGGGGGGTGGAGGCGCGGCTACCCTCGGTGATGTGCCGGGAACGTCCGGGCGGGTCCTCGTGGTGGATGACAGCGAGGTGATCCGCCAACTGATCAGAGTCAACCTGGAGCTGGACGGCTTCGAGGTGGTGACGGCCGCCGACGGCGCCGAGTGCCTGGAGGTCGTCCGCCGGGTGGCGCCGGACGTGGTGACCCTCGACGTGATGATGCCCCGGCTCGACGGGCTGAGGACCGCGGCCCGGCTGCGGTCCGCGCCCGAGACCGCCCGGCTGCCGATCGCCATAGTCAGCGCCTGCACCCCGGCCGACCTGCGCCGCGGCGAGGCGGTGGGCGTGGACGGCTACCTGGCCAAGCCGTTCGACCCGGCGGACCTGCTGGAACTGGTGCACCGGCTGCGCGCGCTCGGCGCGGCCGGCCGGGCCGGCGGTTTCGCGTACGGATTCGGCGTCGGCACGCCCACCCGGACCGATTCCGCTCTCGGCGAACACGGCTCGCCGGGTGCGGGTTACCCCTGATCCCCGACGATCTCCGACGTCTCAGCCGGCAAACCGGGTGGCGGGCCCCTCCCCCTTCTCGCCTACCCTTGGCGTCGTGACACCCGCAGAGCTTTCCCAGGCAGTCCTGGCCGCAGTGAGCGCCGTCGTTGAGGCGGGCGACCTGACCGTCGCCGTGCCCGAGCACGTGACGGTCGAGCGACCCAAGAACAGGGACCACGGCGACTACGCCACCAACGTGGCCCTCCAGCTCGCGAAGCCGGCCGGCCGGCCGCCGCGAGCCGTCGCCGAACTGGTCGCCGCGCGCCTGCGCGAGCTGCCCGGGGTCGCCAAGGTGGACATCGCCGGGCCCGGCTTCATGAACATCACCCTGGACGCCGCGACCCAGGGCGAGCTGGCCCGCACCATCGTCGAGGCCGGCGAGGGGTACGGCCGCAACGAGGCGCTCAAGGGCCTGAAGATCAACCTGGAGTTCGTGTCGGCCAACCCGACCGGCCCGATCCACATCGGCGGCGTCCGCTGGGCGGCCGTCGGCGACTCGCTGGCCCGGGTCCTGCGGGCCACCGGCGCCGACGTCACCACCGAGTACTACCTGAACGACGCCGGCGTGCAGATCGGCAAGTTCGCCATCTCCCTGCAGGCCGCCGCCAACGGCCGGCCGGTCCCGGAGGACGGCTACGTCGGCGAGTACATCGTCGACATCGCCAAGGCGATCGTGGACGGCGTCCCCGGCGTGCTCGACCTGCCCGAGGACGAGCAGCTGCAGGTCTTCCGGACCAAGGGCCTGGAGCTCATGGTCGCCGAGATCAAGCGCTCGATGGACGAGTTCGGCACCCACTTCGACGTGTGGTTCTCGGAGAAGACGCTGCACGACTCGGGCGCCGTCGAGCAGGCGATCGAGCGGCTGCGCGAGCAGGGCCACGTCTTCGACCAGGACGGTGCGATCTGGCTGCGCACCACCGACTTCGGCGACGACAAGGACCGTGTCCTGATCAAGGCCGACGGCGAGACCACCTACTTCGCCGCCGACGCCGCCTACTACCTGAGCAAGCGGGACCGGGGCTCCGAGGTCTCGGTCTACATGCTCGGCGCCGACCACCACGGTTACGTCAACCGCCTCAAGGCCATCGCCGCCTGCGCGGGCGACGACATGAACCGCAACATCGAGGTGAAGATCGGCCAGTTCGTCAAGATGATCCGGGACGGCGAAGAGGTCCGGATGTCCAAGCGGGCCGGCAACATCATCACCATCGACGACGTGGTCGACTGGATCGGTGTCGACGCCGCCCGGTACACGCTGGCGCGGTCCTCCACGGACTCCACCATCACGCTCGACATCAACGTGCTGACCAGCCAGACCAACGAGAACCCGGTCTTCTACGTCCAGTACGCGCACACCCGGATGTGCGGCGTCCAGCGCAAGGCGAACGAGCTGGGCATCACCAAGGCCCCCGACTTCAAGCCCGAGCTGCTCGCCACCGAGTGGGAGTCCACGCTGCTCGGCCAGCTCGGTGAGTTCCCGCGGGTGCTCGCCAAGGCCGGCGAGCTGCGCGAGCCGCACCACGTGGCGCGCTACCTCGAGGACGTGGCCCGGGACTACCACCGGTTCTACGACAACTGCCAGATCCTGCCGAAGGGCGACGAGGAGGTCACCGACCTCACGCACGCCCGCCTCTGGCTGGCCGACGCGACGCGCACGGTCATCGCCAACGGCCTCACGCTGCTCGGCGTATCCGCCCCCGAGCGGATGTAGCGGGCAGCAACTCCCGGCGGCAACGGGGGCGGTGACGGTCCGTCAGGACGGTCGCCGCCCCTTCGCGCAAGAGCCCGCACCCCCTCACGCCCCACTCCCCGACCCGACCCGACCGGCCCCGCCCGACCCGGCACAGCGCAGGAAGAGGCCCCAGATGAGCCGCTCCGCCCACCCCGCAGGCCCCCGCCACGGCGATGTGCTGACCGAGGGCCACTACCAGGCCCCGCCGAGCGACCTCAACGCGCTCGACCCCAAGGTCTGGTCCGCCACCGTCGCCCGCGACGCCCACGGCGCGGTCACCGTCGGCGGCCTGGACGTGCGCTCGCTCGCCGCCGAGTTCGGCACCCCGGCGTACATCCTGGACGAGGCGGACTTCCGGGCCCGCGCCCGCGCCTGGCGGGACGCCTTCGGCGAGGACGCGGACGTGTACTACGCGGGCAAGGCGTTCCTGTCCAAGGCGGTGGTCCGCTGGCTGCACGAGGAGGGGCTGCGGCTGGACGTCTGCAGTTCCGGCGAGCTCGCGGTGGCACTCGCGGCCGGGATGCCGGGGGAGCGGATCGCGCTGCACGGCAACAACAAGTCGGCGGCCGAGCTGGACCAGGCGGTCAAGGCCGGGGTCGGGCACGTCGTCCTCGACTCGTACCAGGAGATCGAGCTGCTGGCCGCCGCCGCCGAGCGCCAGGGCGTCCGGCAGCCGGTGCTGATCCGGGTCACCGTCGGCGTCGAGGCGCACACCCACGAGTTCATCGCGACCGCGCACGAGGACCAGAAGTTCGGCCTGTCGCTGGCCGGCGGCGCCGCGCTGGAGGCCGTCCGCCGGGTGCTCGCCCACCCCGCGCTGGAACTGCGCGGCATCCACTCGCACATCGGCTCGCAGATCTTCGACACCGCAGGCTTCGAGGTGGCCGCCCACCGGGTGGTCGGCCTGCTCGCCGCGGTCCGCGACGAGCACGGCGTCGAACTCCCCGAGATCGACCTCGGCGGCGGCCTCGGCATCGCGTACACCAGCGACGACGACCCGAGCGAGCCGGCCGCCATCGCCGCCGCGCTGCGCGCCATCGTCGGCCGCGAGTGCGAGGGTGCCCGGCTGGCCGTGCCGCGGCTGTCGGTGGAGCCCGGCCGGGCGATCGTCGGCCCGACCGCGTTCACCCTGTACGAGGTGGGCACCGTGAAGCCGCTGGCGGGTCTGCGCACCTACGTCAGCGTGGACGGCGGGATGTCGGACAACATCCGCACCGCCCTGTACGACGCCGAGTACTCGGTGGCGCTGGCCTCCCGCACCAGCGACGCCGGCCCGATGCTGTCCCGCGTGGTGGGAAAGCACTGCGAGTCCGGCGACATCGTGGTCAAGGACGCCTTCCTGCCGGCCGACCTGGCCCCCGGCGACCTGCTGGCGGTACCGGCCACCGGCGCGTACTGCCGCTCGATGGCGAGCAATTACAACCACGCCCTGAAGCCTCCCGTGGTGGCCGTCCTGGACGGCCGGGCCCGGGTGATCGTCCGGCGCGAGACGGAAGAGGATCTGCTGCGCCTGGATATCGGATGACGAAATCCTTGTCTCAGATCATGGAACGACCGTAGATCTGTGCGGAAAGTCCCCGAGACTGGTAGTGACCCAAGACCGACGGGCGTCGACCGAACGCCGTCGGAGACCGAGAATGCAGAGCGGAGTCGGATGATGCGTACGCGCCCGCTGAAGGTGGCGTTGCTGGGCTGTGGTGTGGTGGGCTCCGAGGTGGCGCGCATCATGACGACGACGGCCGACGACCTCGCCGCGCGGATCGGCGCGCCCGTGGAGCTCGTGGGCATCGCCGTCCGCCGGACCGGCCGTGCCCGCCCGGGCGTGCCCGAGCACCTGCTCACCACCGATGCCGAGGCCCTGGTCACCCGGGGCGACATCGACGTGGTGATCGAGGTGGTGGGCGGCATCGAGCCGTCCAAGCACCTCATCCTCGCGGCCATCGGCAAGGGCGCCTCGGTGGTCTCCGCCAACAAGGCGCTGCTCGCCCAGGACGGCGCCGAGCTGCACGAGGCGGCCGCCAGGGCCGGGGTCGACCTGTACTACGAGGCCGCGGTGGCCGGCGCGATCCCGCTGATCCGCCCGCTGCGCGAGTCGCTGGCCGGCGACAAGGTCAACCGGGTGCTGGGCATCGTCAACGGCACCACCAACTTCATCCTCGACAAGATGGACACCACCGGCGCCGGGTACTCCGAGGCGCTGGAGGAGGCCACCGCGCTGGGCTACGCCGAGGCCGACCCGACCGCCGACGTGGAGGGCTTCGACGCCGCCGCCAAGGCCGCGATCCTGGCCGGCATCGCCTTCCACACCAAGGTCACCGCCGCGGACGTGTACCGCGAGGGCCTGACCGAGGTCACCGCCGCGGACATCGCCTCCGCCAAGCAGATGGGCTGCGTGGTCAAACTCCTCGCGATCTGCGAGCGGGCCGCCGACGGCGGCTCCGTCACCGCCCGGGTGCACCCCGCGATGATCCCGCTCAGCCACCCGCTGGCCTCGGTCCGCGAGGCGTACAACGCGGTCTTCGTGGAGGCCGAGGCGGCCGGCCGGCTGATGTTCTACGGTCCGGGCGCCGGCGGCGCACCGACCGCCTCCGCCGTCCTCGGCGACCTGGTCGCGGTCTGCCGCAACCGGCTGAACGGCGCCACCGGCCCCGGCGACTCGGTGTACACCCGGCTGCCCGCCAAGCCGATGGACGAGGTCGTCACCCGCTACCACGTCAGCCTCGACGTGGACGACCGGGCGGGCGTGCTCGCCCAGGTCGCCTCCACCTTCGCCGAGCACGGGGTGTCCATCGACACCGTGCGCCAGCAGGGCCGGGACGGCGACGCCTCGCTCGTGGTGGTGACCCACCGCGCCACCGACGCCGCACTGTCGGCGACGGTCGACAAGCTGCGCGCGCTGGACAGCGTGCGCGACGTGGCCAGCATCATGCGGGTCGAAGGGGAGTAGGAACAGCCATGAACGCCGTCATCGACAGAGCCAGTGGCCACACCCACCAGTGGCGCGGCCTCATCGAGGAGTACCGCGACCGGCTGCCGGTCACCGCCGACACCCCCGTGGTCACCCTGCTGGAGGGCGGTACGCCGCTCGTCCCCGCCCAGGTGCTCTCCGAGCGCACCGGCTGCGAGGTCTACCTCAAGGTCGAGGGCGCCAACCCGACCGGGTCCTTCAAGGACCGCGGCATGACGATGGCCATCTCCAAGGCCAAGGAGGACGGCGCCCAGGCCGTCATCTGCGCCTCCACCGGCAACACCTCCGCCTCGGCCGCGGCGTACGCGGTGCGGGCCGGGATGGTCTCCGCCGTGCTGGTGCCGCAGGGCAAGATCGCGCTCGGCAAGATGGGCCAGGCGCTGGTGCACGGCGCGAAGATCCTCCAGGTGGACGGGAACTTCGACGACTGCCTCACCCTGGCGCGTGAACTGTCCGAGAAGTACCCGGTCGCGCTGGTCAACTCGGTGAACCCGGTCCGGATCGAGGGCCAGAAGACCGCCGCCTTCGAGATCGTCGACATGCTCGGCGACGCCCCCGACATCCACGTCCTGCCGGTCGGCAACGCGGGCAACATCACCGCCTACTGGAAGGGCTACCGCGAGTACGCCGCGGACGGCCTGGCCGCCCGCACCCCGCGGATGTGGGGCTTCCAGGCCTCCGGCTCGGCCCCGATCGTCGACGGCGCCCCGGTGCTCAAGCCGCAGACCATCGCCACCGCGATCCGGATCGGCAACCCCGCCTCCTGGGACTTCGCGCTCGCCGCGCGGGACGAGTCGGGCGGTCTCATCGACAAGGTGACCGACCGTCAGATCCTGTCCGCCTACCGGCTGTTGGCGTCGCAGGAGGGTGTCTTCGTGGAGCCCGCCTCGGCCGCCTCGGTGGCCGGCCTGCTGGCCAAGGCCGAGGCCGGGCTGGTCGACCCGGGCCAGCGGATCGTCTGCACCGTCACCGGCAACGGCCTGAAGGACCCGGACTGGGCGGTGGCCGGCGCCCCGCAGCCGCAGATCGTCCCGATCGACCCGGAGGCGGCGGCACTGCGCCTGGGCCTGCTGGACTGACCACCCCGGAGCGACGGCGCCCGGCCGTCCTGCCGGCCGTGCTGACCAGGTGTCAACGGTGGGCCGCCCCGCCCGGGGCGGCCCACCTGCCGTGTCCGGACGACACGTCCGGTGTCGGTCCGCTGTCTTTTTCCATGCCGTTTTCCGCACGGTTTCCGGCCACAACCGGCAACACGGTGGATCGAACGGGAGCGGGGTGTACCGCTGTGGAACCTGTCTTCGATAGTCTGGTTCCCGGCGGGCCGCGCCTTCGGCCTGCGGTCGCCCGCTCCGCCGGAGCCCTCCGGCCGGGCCCCCGCCGCCGTACCACTGGCCCGTACGCAACCGGGCCGTCCCACTCCCCAGGAGACACCAACCACATGGCCGGTCCCGCGTTCCGCGCTGCCGCCGTCAGGGTCCGGGTTCCCGCGACCAGCGCCAACCTCGGCCCGGGCTTCGACGCCTTCGGACTCGCCCTCGGTCTCTACGACGACGTGGTGGTCCGGGTCGCCGACTCCGGACTGACCGTCGACATCGCCGGCGAGGGCGCGGAGAACCTGGCCCGGGACGAGCGCCACCTGGTGGTCCGCTCGATGCGCGCCGCCTTCGACCGCCTCGGCGGCCAGCCGCGCGGCCTCGAAGTGGTCTGCGCCAACCGGATACCGCACGGCCGTGGCCTCGGTTCCTCCTCGGCCGCCATCTGCGCCGGCCTGGTCGCCGCGCGCGCCGTCACCATCGGCGGCGCCGGCCTGCTCGACGACGACGCGCTGCTCGCGCTCGCCTCCGAACTCGAGGGCCACCCCGACAACGTCGCCGCCTGTCTGCGCGGCAACTTCACCGTCGCCTGGACCGACGACGACGGCGCGAGGACCATCGTGCTGGAGCCGTCCGCGCAGGTCGTCCCGGTCGTCTTCGTCCCCTCCACCGAGGTGCTCACCGAGACCGCGCGCGGCCTGCTGCCGAAGACCGTGCCGCTGGCCGACGCCGCCGTCAACGCGGGCCGCGCCGCGCTGCTGGTCGAGGCGCTCACCCGCCGTCCCGAACTGCTGCTGACCGCCACCGAGGACCGCCTGCACCAGGACTACCGGGCCTCCGCGATGCCGGACAGCGCCGCGCTGGTCGCCGCCCTGCGCAACGAGGGCGTGCCGGCCGTCATCTCCGGGGCCGGCCCGACCGTGCTGGCGCTGACCGACGAGGCGGGGGCCGAGAAGGTGCTCGCCTTCGCGCCCGGCTTCGCCGCGCACCGGCTGGAGCTCGACCGCGCCGGAGCCTGCGTCCTGCCCCTCGACATGTAGGGGTGCGCGGGGCGCACGCCGGGCTGAGCAGCGGGAACGTCCGCGCACGGATTGGCAGGACGGACACGATTGACGAGGACGGGGCTGGGGAATGTGTCAGGGGGTCGGTAGTGTTAACCTCATTGCTGCACCAGGTGCCCTCCGGGGCGCGGTGCGACGCGTCCCGATCCCGACATCCCGCCCGCACGGCCCGACAGCCGTACCGGGTGAGCTGCGGAAGCGCGGGACCACGATTCTCCGGGAGTCCACCACATCGCGTACGCAGCCTGCCTGCGCGACTGGGGCGCATCCCGAAGCCGTGACGGCACCTGACTCCCACCCGCAGCCTCCAGACTGAGGCCCGGACGGGCGGAGCCCTGGGTACCGGAACGCGACGGGGGCCCGGGTTTCACAGGCGCAGCGGTGCCGGCACGAGTACCGGCCATCCGCGCCACTTCGCACCACAGTGCACCGCACTTCGCAATTCTCCCGATCGGATCAGCCTTTCGGGGGAATCCCGCCTCGGACCAGCGCGAACAGACGTTGGTCAGGACAGCACAACCGGTCGCCGAGCCAGACAGGCCGACGTCCGCTCCAGGGAAGGACCCTTAGTGAGCGACACCACCGATCTGATGGGCGCGCGCCCGGACGCCGACGCGTCGGACGCAGCCGCCGCCCCCGCGGCTCCGGCACGGCGCCGTCGTAGCGCTGCCGCGGGCCTGGACGGCCTGGTCCTGGCCGAGCTTCAGAAGCTCGCCTCGACTCTTGGAATCAGCGGTACCGGACGCATGCGCAAGAGCCAGCTGATCGAGGCCATCAAGGACAAGAGCGGCGGTGACCCGCTGCTCGCCGGCGCCGCCGCCCCGGCCCAGGCCCCGGCCGCCAAGCGCGCCGCCAAGGCCGCCCCCGCGGCCGAGGAGAGCGCCGCCCCGGCCGCCCCGGCCGAGGAGAAGCCGGCCCGCCGCACCCGCGCCGCCGCCGCGGCCGCCGAGGCCCAGCCGCAGATCGAGATCCCGGTCCAGGCCGCCGCCGAGACCACCGCGCCGGCCCGCACCGAGCGCACCCGCCGCCGGGCCACCTCGGCCGCCGGCGCCCCGGTCGCCGAGGCCGCCGCCGAGCAGGCCGGCGCCGTGGTCGCCGAGGCCAAGGCCGAGACCCGGACCGCCGAGCAGCGCGGCTTCGAGGGCGAGGCCCGCACCGAGCGCCGGGACCGGCGCGACCGCCGGGACCGCCGTGAGGGCGGCGCCGAGCGCGCCGAGGGCGGCGAGGCCCAGGACGGCGACTCCCGCGAGTCGCGCCGTGACCGCCGCAACCGCCGCGAGCGCGAGCGGCCCGAGCGCGGCGAGCGCCAGGGCGGCCAGGGCGGCCAGCAGCAGGGCGGCGCGCAGGACGCCGGCCAGCCGCAGCGCCAGAGCCAGCCGGCCGGCCAGCCGCAGGCGGGCGGGTACGACGACGACGAGTTCGGCGACGGCCGCCGTGGCCGCCGTGGCCGCTACCGTGACCGCCGTGGCCGTCGCCGCGAGGGCTTCGAGGGCACCGGTGCCCCGGAGCCGGTGGTCGGTGACGACGACGTCCTGATCCCGGTCGCGGGCATCCTGGACATCCTCGACAACTACGCGTTCGTGCGGACCTCGGGCTACCTGCCGGGCTCCAACGACGTCTACGTCTCGCTGGCCCAGGTGCGCAAGCACGGCCTGCGCAAGGGTGACGCCATCACCGGCGCGGTGCGCCAGCCCCGCGACGGCGAGCGCCGCGAGAAGTTCAACGCCCTGGTGCGGCTGGACTCCGTCAACGGCATGGACCCGGACAGCGGCCGCGGCCGGCCCGAGTTCGGCAAGCTCACCCCGCTGTACCCGCAGGAGCGGCTGCGCCTGGAGACCGACCCGGGCGTGCTGACCACCCGCATCATCGACCTCGTGTCGCCGATCGGTAAGGGCCAGCGCGGTCTGATCGTCGCCCCGCCGAAGACCGGCAAGACGATGATCATGCAGGCCATCGCCAACGCGATCACCCACAACAACCCCGAGTGCCACCTGATGGTCGTCCTGGTCGACGAGCGTCCGGAAGAGGTCACCGACATGCAGCGGTCGGTGAAGGGCGAGGTCATCTCCTCGACCTTCGACCGCCCGGCCGAGGACCACACCGTGGTCGCGGAGCTGGCCATCGAGCGCGCCAAGCGCCTGGTGGAGCTGGGCCACGACGTGGTGATCCTGCTGGACTCGATCACCCGCCTGGGCCGCGCCTACAACCTGGCGGCGCCGGCCTCCGGCCGCATCCTGTCCGGTGGTGTCGACTCGACCGCGCTGTACCCGCCGAAGAAGTTCTTCGGTGCCGCGCGCAACATCGAGAACGGCGGCTCGCTGACCATCCTCGCCACCGCGCTGGTGGAGACCGGCTCCCGGGCCGACGAGGTGGTCTTCGAGGAGTTCAAGGGCACCGGCAACATGGAGCTCAAGCTCGACCGCAAGCTCTCCGACAAGCGGATCTTCCCCGCGGTGGACGTCGACGCGTCCAGCACCCGCAAGGAGGAGATCCTGCTCGGCAACGACGAGCTGGCGATCACCTGGAAGCTCCGCCGGGTGCTGCACGCGCTCGACTCGCAGCAGGCCATCGAGCTGCTCCTGGACAAGATGAAGCAGACCAAGAGCAACGCCGAGTTCCTGATGCAGATCGCCAAGACCACCCCCGGTTCGGGCGACTGACGCAGGATCGGCCGACAGGGCCCCGGACCGCGCTGCGGTCCGGGGCCCTTGTCATGTCCGGGGTCAAGTCGGGTGGGGCGGCTGGCGGCCCGCTGCGCGCTTATCCTCAAAACAACGGTCATACCGGATGAAAGGGTCGGGCGCACGATGCTCACGCGGCCACGGTCGCGCCGGGTGACGAGGGAGGCGAGATGGCCGGACCGCAGGAGGACGACCCGCAGCGGCCCGCCGCCGCACCCCCGGACACCGAGCCGCCCGAGGGGACGCCCGCGGCCGGTAAACGCCCGCGGCGGCGGCTGAGACGCAACCTGATCATCGCGGCGAGCGCCCTGGTCCTGCTGACCGCCGGCGCGGCCGGCTACGCGTACCTGCGGCTCAACGGCAACATCACCAGCGTCGACATCAACGGCCAGCTGGGCGAGGCCCGGCCGCCGGCCGCCACCGACGGCTCGTTCAACCTGCTGGTGCTCGGTTCGGACTCGCGCGGCGGCGCCAACGGTGCCCTGGCCGGCGGCGCCACCGACGGCACGGCCCGCTCCGACACCGCGATGGTGGTGCACGTCAGCCAGGACCACAGCCGCGCCAGCGTGGTGAGCATCCCCCGGGACACCCTGGTGGCCCGCCCGGCCTGTACCGCGCCGGACGGCAAGAGCGTCCCGGCCGCTCGCAGCGCGATGTACAACACCGCCTTCGAGGTCGGCGGACCCGCCTGCGCCGTGAAGACCACCGAGCAGCTGACCGGGCTGCGGATGGACCACTACGTGCAGATCGACTTCGCCGGGTTCGCCGAGCTGATCGACACCATCGGCGGCGTCACCGTCACCACCGCCGTCCCGATAACCGACCAGGACAGCGGGCTCAAGCTGCCGGCCGGCACCCACCACCTGGACGGCGACCAGGCGCTCGCCTTCGTCCGCACCCGGCACGGGGTGGGCGACGGCAGCGACCTCGGCCGGATCGAGCTGCAGCAGCAGATGGTGAGGTCGATCATGAGCCAGGTCGGCAAGGTCGGGCTGACCACCAACCCCGCCAAGCTCTGGGCCACCGCCGACAAGCTCACCAAGAGCGTCACCACCGACTCCGACCTGGGCTCGGTCAACTCGCTGGTCGGTCTCGCCGACACCCTCAAGTCCATCGGCCCGGACCAGATGGCGATGGTCACTCTGCCGGTCGTCACCGCACCCTCGGACGCCAACCGCGTGGTGCCCGCCCGCCCGCTGGCGGACCAGCTGTGGGCCGCGCTCAGGGCCGACCAGCCGGTGCCCGCCGCCGTGACCGCCGGACAGCCCGCCGACCCGGCCCAGGGCCCCACCGCGGGCCCCTCGGCCAGGGCGACGGCCGGAGCCTCCACCGGAACCGCGGCAAGGTCCCCGGGGGCGGGAGCGGGCACCCCAGCACGCCGGGCCGGCGGGTAGCCGTGGAATAACCGGGAAATGTACCCGGTTTGGGAAGATGCGGTCAGTGCTGGCACACTGGTCCGTCGGTCCCGGTTCACGTGCAGCTCCCGCTGCCGACCCGGTGCCCTCCCGAAACCTAGGAGAACCCCTTGAAGCCCAACGTTCACCCCGAGTACGTGGTCACCAAGGTGACCTGCACCTGCGGCGCCGAGTTCACCACCCGCTCGACCGAGACCAGCGGCGAGATCCGCGCCGAGGTCTGCTCGCAGTGCCACCCGTTCTACACGGGCAAGCAGAAGATCCTCGACACCGGTGGCCGCGTGGCCCGCTTCGAGGCCCGCTTCGGCAAGAAGCACAGCGCCCCCCAGGCCTAGCGCTTCCACGGCGCCGGTCTCCGGCGTCCCCGTCGTACGGTGGGGACGCTGGGGCCGGCGCCGTTCGCGTCTCCCCGCACCCCTCGCCACCCAGCCCCACCAGCTCTCACGGGAAGTAGGCCCACCCCATGTTCGAGGCAGTCGCAGAGCTCCTGACCGAGCACGCCGACCTCGAGACGCGGCTGGCCGATCCGTCGGTCCACGCCGACCAGGCCAACGCCCGCAAGCTCGCCAAGCGCTACGCCGAGCTCACCCCGATCACCGTCGCCTACCGTGCCTGGCGCGCGGCCGGCGAGGACATCGAGGCCGCCCGCGAGCTGGCCGCCGAGGACCCCGACTTCATCGCCGAGGTGAAGTCCTCCGAGGCCCGCCGGGACGAGCTGACCGAGGAGCTGCGGCTGCTGCTGGTGCCGCGCGACCCCAATGACGACAAGGACGTCATCCTGGAGGTCAAGGCCGGCGAGGGCGGCGAGGAGTCCGCGCTGTTCGCCGGCGACCTGCTGCGGATGTACCTGCGCTACGCCGAGCGGCTGGGCTGGAAGACCGAGCTGATCGACGCCAACGAGTCCGACCTCGGCGGCTACAAGGACGTCTCGGTCGCCGTGAAGACCCGCGGCACCACCGAGCCCGGCCAGGGCGTCTGGGCCCGGCTGAAGTACGAGGGCGGCGTGCACCGCGTGCAGCGGGTGCCGGCCACCGAGTCGCAGGGCCGCATCCACACCTCCGCGGCGGGCGTGCTGGTCACCCCCGAGGCCGAGGAGGTCGAGGTCGAGATCCACGCCAACGACCTGCGGATCGACGTCTACCGCTCGTCCGGCCCCGGCGGCCAGTCGGTCAACACCACCGACTCGGCGGTCCGGATCACCCACCTGCCGACCGGTATCGTGGCGTCCTGCCAGAACGAGAAGAGCCAGCTGCAGAACAGGGAGCAGGCCATGCGCATCCTGCGCTCGCGGCTGCTCGCCGCCGCCCAGGAGGCCGCCGAGCAGGAGGCCTCGGACGCGCGCCGCAGCCAGGTCCGCACGGTGGACCGCTCGGAGCGGATCCGGACCTACAACTTCCCCGAGAACCGCATCTCCGACCACCGGACCGGCTTCAAGTCGTACAACCTGGACCAGGTCCTGGACGGCGACCTGAACGCGATCATCCAGTCCTGCGTGGACGCCGACGCGGCCGCCAAGCTGGCTGCCGCGCAGGAGAACTGAGCACCGAAGCCCGAGCCCACAGACCAGGGGTGTGTACGGATGAACCTGCTGCTCGCCGAGGTGGCCCAGGCCACCCAGCGGCTGGCCGCGGCCGGCGTGCCGTCGCCGCGCTTCGACGCGGAGGAGCTGGCGGCGTACATCCACGGCGTCAAGCGCAGCCAGCTGCACACCGTTCCCGACGGCGATTTCGACGCCCGCTACTGGGAGGCGGTGTCCCGGCGCGAGGCGCGTGAACCGCTGCAGCACATCACCGGGCGGGCGTTCTTCCGCTACCTGGAGCTGGAGGTCGGCCCCGGGGTGTTCGTGCCCCGGCCGGAGACCGAGACCGTGGTCGAGTGGGCGATAGACGCGGTGCGCGACATGGACGTCGCCGAGCCGCTGGTGGTCGACCTGTGCAGCGGCTCCGGCGCCATCGCGCTGGCGCTGGCCCAGGAGCTGCCGCGCTCCACCGTGCACGCCTTCGAGCTCGACGAGGGCGCCCTGCAGTACACCCGGCGCAACATCGCGGCCAGCCCGGACCGGGCCCGGATCACCCTGCACGCCGGTGACGCCACCCGCGCCTTCGAGTCGGAGCGCGCCTGGGACGGCCGCTTCGACCTGGTGATCAGCAACCCGCCGTACATCCCGCTCACCGAGTGGGAGTACGTGGCGCCCGAGGCGCGCGACCACGACCCGCAGATGTCGCTGTTCTCCGGCGAGGACGGCCTGGACACCATCCGCGGCATCGAACGCGTCGCGGCCCGGCTGCTGCGGCCGGGCGGCGCGGTGGTGATCGAGCACGCCGACACCCAGGGCGGGCAGGTGCCGTGGATCTTCAAGGAGGAGAGCGGCTGGACCGACGCCGCCGACCACCGCGACCTGAACCACCGGCCGCGCTTCACAACCGCCCGAAGGGCGTCGTTGTGAACAGTCCAGCGCCGTACAACCGCCCGAAGGGCGTCGTTGTGAAGAGTGCAGCGCGGTACAACCGCCCGAAGGGCGTCGTTGTGAACAGTCCGGCGCGTTCGGCCGTGTGCCGTGTGACCGTACGCAGTACCGCCGCCCGTGGGGCGTCGTCGTGAACGGGCCCGGCGCCGCCGCGGGGCCGCCCGCACAGCAGATCAGCTTGAGCCATCTCGGAAGGGGACCGTACCGATGAGCCGCCGTTACGACTGCGCCGATGCCGGGGACCGCGCCACCGGTCTGCGTGAGGCCGCCTCCGCGATCCGCCGCGGCGAGCTCGTGGTGCTGCCGACCGACACCCTCTACGGGGTCGGCGCGGACGCGTTCTCCCCGGAGGCCGTGGCGGCGCTGCTCGCCGCCAAGGGGCGCGGGCGGAACATGCCCTCGCCGGTGCTGGTCGGCTCGCCGACCACCCTGCACGGGCTGGTCACGGACTTCTCCGAGCAGGCCTGGGAGCTGGTCGACGCGTTCTGGCCGGGCGGGCTGACCCTGGTCGCCAAGCACCAGCCCTCGCTGCGCTGGGACCTCGGGGACACCCGTGGCACCGTCGCGGTCCGGATGCCGCTGCACCCGGTCGCGATCGAGCTGCTGAACGCCACCGGCCCGCTCGCGGTCTCCAGCGCCAACCGCACCGGCGGCCCGTCGCCGGCCACCTGCGACGAGGCCGAGGGCCAGCTGGGCGACGCGATCTCGGTCTACCTGGACGGCGGGCAGGCCGACCACGCGACGGCCTCCACCATCGTCGACGTCACCGGCAAGGTCCCGGTGGTGCTGCGGGCGGGCGCGATCAGCGTCGAGCAGCTGAGGGAGGTCGTTCCGGACCTGGAGGCCGGCAGTTGACGGCCGCCGCCTCGCTGCACGGCGCGGACCCCGGCATACCCTCCGCCCTGGCGGTGGTGCCCCGTCCGCTCGACTCCTTCCGGATCCTCTTCGTCTGCACCGGTAACGTCTGCCGCTCGCCGATCGCCGAGCGGCTGACCCGGCTTGAACTCGACACCAGGCTCGCCCCGGCCACCGCCGGGCGGATCGTGGTGGAGAGCGCCGGCACCTGGGGCCACGAGGGCGCGCCGATGGAGGCGCACGCCGCCACCGTGCTCGACGAGTACGGTGCCGACACGGCCGGCTTCGCCGGGCGCGAGCTGCTGGACGAACACGTCATCGAGGCCGATCTGGTGCTCACCGCGACGCTCGACCACCGGGCGCAGGTGATCTCGATGGGGCACTCGGCCGGGCTGCGGACGTTCACGCTCAAGGAGTTCACCCGGCTGGTCCGCCGGGTGGACCCGGGCACCCTGCCGTACGCCGACGACGGCTCCCGGCTCACCGACCGGGCCCGGGCGCTGGTCCGTTCGGCGGCTGCTCTGCGCGGCTGGCTGCTGGCGTCCTCGCCGGAGTTCGACGAGGTCGACGATCCGTACGGGGCGCCGATCGGCATGTTCCGCAACTGCGGCGAGGAGATATTCGACGCCCTCGACCCGGTGGTGACGGCGCTGACCGGGGTGCCGGCCGGCCACTGATCCGGCCCCCGGACCGCCCGCGGCGGTCCGACGCGCCCCGGATGGGGAGGACTCCGGGGGGTGCTGTGATCGAAGTGTGTCTGTCGGGTGCTCAGGAGGTGCCCCCGCCCTGACGGGTGTACCCCGGCGCGCGCGGGCGGGCCCGGACCGCGGTGCCGTCCTACGCTGGAAGCACCTCGCCCGCCGCTGCCCCGGAGCGCTGCCATGACCGTCACCGACACCGTGCACGGCTCCACCGAGACCCCCGCTCCCTGGACGGCCTCCGCCGCCCTGCGGCAGGCCGATCCGCTGGTCGCCGACCTGCTCGCGGCCGAGCGCGAACGGCGGGCCGACTCCCTCCAGCTACTGGCCGGCGAGAACCTCACCAGTCCCGCCGTGCTGGCCGCGCTCGGCGGCCCGCTGATCGACAAGTACGCCGAGGGCTACCCGGGCCATCGCCACCACACCGGCTGCGCGCCGGCCGACACGGTCGAGCTGCTGGCGGTCGACCGGGCCCGTGCCCTGTTCGGCGCCCCGCACGCCAACGTCCAGCCCAGGTCCGCCACTTCGGCGATGCTGGCGGCCTACGCGGCGCTGCTGCGGCCCGGTGACGCGGTGCTGTCGATGTCGCTGCAGCACGGCGGCCACCTGAGCTGCGGCTCGCGGGCCAACTTCTCCGGCCGCTGGTTCGACTTCGTCGGCTACGGCGTGCGCGCGGGCGACGAGCTGGTCGACCTCGACCAGGTGCGCGACCTGGCGCGGACCCACCGGCCGAAGGCGATCATCGCCGGCGGCATCTCGCACCCCCGGCACCTGGACTGGGCGGCCTTCCGGGAGATCGCCGACGAGGTGGGCGCCTACCTGATCGCCTCCGCCGCGCAGACCATCGGCCTGGTGGCGGCGGGCGCCGCGCCCTCCCCGGTGCCCTACGCGGACGTCACCGTCGCCGCCACCCACAAGCTGCTGCGCGGGCCGCGCGGCGGGCTGCTGCTGTGCACCGCGGAGCTCGCGGACCGGATCGACCGGGCGGTCTTCCCGTTCACCCAGGGCGGGGCGGCGATGAACGAGGTGGCCGGCAAGGCGGTGGCGCTGCTGGAGGCCGGCACCCCGCAGTACGCGTCGTACATCGGCCGGGCGGTGGCCGGCGCCCGCGCGCTGGCCGGTGCGCTCGCGGCCGGCGGCGCCCGGCCGCTGACCGGGGGGACCGACACCCACCTGGTGACCGTCGACATCAGCGGCTTCGGCCTGTCCGGCGCCGAGGCCGAGCGGCGCTGCGCGGGCGCCGGCCTGATGCTCGGAAAATGTGCTCTGCCGTTCGACCCCGCGCCCCCCTCCGAGGCCTCGGGCATCCGGCTGGGCACCGGGACGGTGGCGGCCCAGGGCATGGGGGAGACGGAACTGGCCGAGGTCGGCACCCTGATCGCCCAGGTGCTCGACTCCGGCGCGGACGCCCGGATCAGGGGCCGGGTGCAGGCGCTGGCGCGGGCCTTCGCGGGCCACCGGTAGCGTTGCGGGGGAGTCGGGTGGCCGCCAAGGCGAACCGCGATGCACGTCCGGAGCGTCCGACTCAATAAGGTGTGCACCGTGGCGACGCACCTCGAACCCCGAACCAGCCCGCCCCGGCCGCGCGGCGCAGTACGCTCCGTACTCGACCGTCGGATCGTGAACCAGGAGGCCAGTGGTGCGTGAGTATCTGCTGGTGCTGTTCGTCACGGCGGCCGTGACCTACCTGCTGACCAGCCCGGTGCGGAAGTTCGCCATCCTGGCGGGCGCCATGCCGCCGGTCCGGGCCAGGGACGTGCACCGGGAGCCGACCCCCCGCCTCGGCGGCATCGCGATGTTCGGCGGCCTGTGCGCGGGCCTGCTGGTCGCCTCCCAGCTGACCCACCTGGGCCGGCTGTTCATCCAGAGCGCCGACGTGAAGGCGCTGCTGTCCGGCGCCGGGATCATGTGGGTGCTGGGCGTGCTGGACGACAAGTGGGGCGTCGACGCGCTGGTGAAGCTGGGCGGTCAGATGATCGCCGCCGGTGTGATGGTCTGGCAGGGCATCACGGTGATCTCCATCCCGGTGCCCGGTGTCGGCCCGGTGGCCGTCACCCCCACCCAGGGCATGATCATCTCGGTCACGCTGGTGGTCGTCATGGTCAACGCGGTGAACTTCATCGACGGCCTGGACGGCCTGGCCGCCGGGATGGTCTGCATCGCCGCGGGCGCCTTCTTCCTGTACTCCTACCGGCTCTGGTACGGGTACGGGATCAACGACGCGGCCCCCGCGGTGCTGTTCAGCGCGGTGCTGATCGGGATGTGCCTGGGCTTCCTGCCGCACAACCTGCACCCGGCGCGGATCTTCATGGGCGACTCCGGCTCGATGATGCTGGGCCTGATGCTCGCGGTCGCGGCGATCTCCATCACCGGCCGGGTCGACCCGGACCTGGTCACCGACCAGACCGGTTCGCAGACCGCCACCGTGCACGCCCTGGTGCCGACCTACATCCCGCTGCTGCTGCCGCTGACCGTGATCGCGCTGCCGCTGGCCGACCTGCTGCTGGCCGTGGTGCGCCGCACCTGGGCCGGGAAGTCGCCGTTCGCGGCGGACAAGCAGCACCTGCACCACCGCCTGCTGGAGGTCGGCCACTCGCACAGCCGGGCCGTGCTGATCATGTACTTCTGGGCCGCGCTGATCGCCTTCGGCACGGTGGCCTTCTCGGTCACCAACACCGGCCGCACCGTGGTGCTGGCGCTGGCCGGGCTCTGCCTGGTCGGCCTGGTGGTGCTGCTGATGCCGCGCTTCCGCCCGCACGCGCCGCGCGCCGTCCAGGCCTTCGTCCCGCCGCGCTACCGCAAGGGCCCGCAGGAGGCGGCCGCAGCCGCCGCCCCGGCCGCTGCTGCGGCCTCCGCCCCGGCCCCCGCCCAGGCGGCCGCGGAACAGGCCGCGCCGGCCATGTCGGAGCTCTCCGCCGACGACAAGGCGCTGCTGGGCCGGCTCGGCACCGGAGCCACCGCGGTCGGCTCGCACGCCGAGCGCCGCGGCTGACCGGACGGGCCGGTCGGACGGGGGCCCGGACGGCGGTCCGACGGGGCTGATCATCCGTCAAGTCCCCTGGCCCGTATGGCCGCAGGATTGAGCCGTCAGTGTGACAGGTACCACACGTTCATGGTAAAGCTCTCATCAAATAGTTTGTGATACCGTTCACGAGTACCGAGAACACGCCGAAAGACCTGACAGGTGGAGGACTTCCGTCCCCGGTCGGTCTTCCTCGACGGGTCGACCGTCGAGCGGTTGCCCCGCGGTCGGGGTTCTCGGCGCGGCGCCATCGCCGCACCCCCGTGCCCGTCCCCGCCACACCGACATGCCGCCGGAGCTGCCGACATGCCGTCCCACGACGCCCGGATCATCCGTGGCGCCGCAATCCCCACTGCGGTCGCCGGATTGATCGCCGCCGCGATCTCCACCGCAGTTGTGGGGACCAAGGGTCTGCTCGGCGCGGTCTTCGCAACGCTGCTGGTGATGGCGTTCTTCAGCTTCGGCCAGGTCGCACTCGACCGGCTCACCAGGAACAACGCGCAGCTCCTCATGCCCGCCGCGCTGGCGGTGTACACCACGCAGATCCTGCTGGTGGGGATTGTTCTCGCAGTGTTCAAACACACCTCACTCTTCGACACCAAAGTCTTCGGTTTCACGCTGCTCGGCTGCGCTCTGATCTGGACGGGCTTCCAGGTGCGCGGTGCGATGAAGGCCAAGATCTTCTACGTCGACCCCGACGCTTCCGAGCGCAAGGACTCCTCGTCGGAGCGTCAACAGTGACGAGCGCCGGCTGTCTCCCGCGCGAGGGGGGCGGTGTTTATGCCCTGCTGACGGGCTGCTATCGTCCGTCGCAACAACGGAGTACGGGATGCGGCCTGGTCCCTCCAAGCGGTGAAGGCATACCGCTCGGACGCATCGCCCCCCGATTCCGACTGGTCTTCGAAGATTCCGCGGCTGTGAACGAGGCCGCCTGGGGTCAGCGAGATTTCCATCAAGTTCCAGTGCCGCTCCGTGGCCGCAGGCCACGCCGACACACCGAGGTTGCCGTAACCATGCGTCATGACGAAGGAGTCTGTGGTGGGTGCTGACGTAAGGCAGCTTGCCTCTGAGGCCGGGTGCCACCTGAACTCCGGCTGCGGCTTCCCCGCCCCCGGCCTGAACGAGTTCGACTTCAAGCCGATCTTCACCATCGGCGGTGTCGACTTCAACAAGCCGATGCTGCTGTCGATCATCTGCGCGCTGCTGGTCGTCGGTTTCTTCTGGGCCGCCTTCGCGAAGCCGAAGCTGCTCCCCGGCAAGCTGCAGCTGGTCGGCGAGATCGGCTACGACTTCGTCAAGCGCAGCATCGTGCTGGAGACCATCGGCAAAAAGGGCGAGAAGTACGTCCCGATGCTGGTCTCGATGTTCTTCTTCGTGTGGATCATGAACATCATGTCCATCATCCCGTTCGCCCAGTTCCCGGTGATGTCGAAGATCGCCTTCCCGGCCGGGCTCGCGGCGATCGTGTGGATCACCTACATGTCGCTGACCTTCAAGAAGCACGGCTTCGTCGGCGGAATGAAGAACCTCTGCTGGCCGTCCGGCATCCCCGGCTGGGTCATGTTCATCCTGGTGCCGATCGAGTTCTTCTCGAACATCTTCGTGCGTCCCTTCACCCTCGCGGTGCGAGCCTTCGCCAACATGTTCGCCGGCCACCTGCTGATCGTGGTGTTCTCGGTCGCCTCCTGGTACCTGCTCAGCCCGAGCATCGGTGCGCTGTACGGCTCGGTCTCCTTCGTGGTCGCCGTCGCCCTCACCGCCTTCGAGCTGCTGGTCCAGTTCCTGCAGGCCTACATCTTCGTGATGCTGGCCAGCAGCTACATCGCCGGTGCCCTCGAAGAGGCGCACTGAGCCCCGCAGCCCGACGGCTGCAACCCCCTGAACTCCCGGTGGCCAACCACCACCGGTTCTCCATCCCGCAAAGGATTAGCAGAGATGTCCGCTCTCGCTGAGGTTTCCGGTTCCGTCGCTTCCATCGGCTACGGCCTCGCCGCGATCGGCCCCGGCATCGGTGTCGGTCTGATCTTCGGCAACGGTGTGCAGGCCATGGCCCGCCAGCCCGAGGCTGCCGGCCTGATCCGCTCCAACATGTTCATCGGCTTCGCGCTGACCGAGGCGCTCGCGCTCATCGGTATCGTCATGCCGTTTGTCTACGGCCAGTAAGTCCGGCACACCGGTAGCCCTTTTCGACGAAAGGTTCTGATATGAACCCCGGTTTCGCCCTCGCGGCGGAGGAGAAGATGAACCCTCTCCTCCCCGCGTGGCCCGAGGTCATCATCGGCCTGCTCTGCTTCTTCATCGTCTTCGGTCTTCTCGGCAAGAAGCTCCTCCCCAGCATCGAGAAGGTGCTGTCGGAGCGCCGTGACGCCATCGAGGGCGGCATGGAGCGCGCAGAGGCCGCGCAGGCCGAGGCCCAGGCCCTGCTGGAGCAGTACCGCGCCGAGCTCGCCGAGGCGCGTCACGAGGCCGCTCGGATCACCGAGCACGCCCGCGAGCAGGGCGCTGCCCTGATCACCGAGATGCGCGCCGAGGGCCAGCGTCAGCGCGAGGCCATCGTCGCTGCCGGTCACGCCCAGATCGAGGCCGACAAGAAGCAGGCGACTGCCGCCCTGCGTCAGGACGTCGGTTCGCTCGCCTCCCAGCTGGCCTCCCGCATCGTCGGCGAGTCCCTGGAGGACAGCGCCCGCCAGAGCGGTGTCATCGACCGCTTCCTGGACGACCTGGAGAGCAAGGCCGCTTCCTCGGCGGGCGCCAAGTGATCGGCGCCAGCCGCGAGGCCCTGGCCGCCGGCCGGGAGAACCTGCAGAGCCTGACCGACAACACCTCGGTGGACTCGGCCAAGCTCGCCGAGGAGCTCACCGCCGTCACCGCCCTGCTGGACCGCGAGGTCTCGCTGCGCCGCGTCCTGACCGACCCCTCGCGGTCCGGCCAGGACAAGGCCCAGCTGGTCTCCTCGCTGCTGTCCGGGCAGGTCTCCGGCGAGACCGTCGACCTGGTCTCCGGCCTGGTCCGCTCCCGCTGGTCGGGCGCCCGTGACCTGGTCGACTCGGTGGAGGAGCTCTCGGCACTCGCCGAGATCACCGCCGCCGACAAGGCCGGTGCGCTGGACGACGTCGAGGACGAGCTGTTCCGGTTCGGCCGGGTGGTGAGCGGCTCGCACGAGCTGCGCTCCGCGCTGACCGAGCCGAAGGCCGGCACCGCCGCCAAGGCGGAGCTGATCAAGAAGCTGCTCGGCGGCAAGGCCAACGCGGGCACCGTCCGCCTGGTCACCGCCCTGGTCACCAACCCGCGTGGACGTAGCCTTGAGCAGGGCCTGGAGTCCTACTCCAAGCTCGCCGCGGCCCGTCGCGGACGCGTGGTGGCCCTGGTCACCGCCGCGGTTCCGCTGTCGGACGTCCAGAAGGAGCGGCTCGCCGCTGCCCTGGCCGGGCTGTACGGCCGCCAGGTGCACCTGAACATCGCCGTCGACCCCGAGGTCCGCGGCGGAGTCCGGGTGCAGATCGGTGACGAGATCATCGACGGCACCGTGTCGAGCCGCCTCGAAGGCGCTCGCCAGGTCCTCGAAGGCTGATCACACCAAGCATCATCCGACCCTCGGTCGGGCGTCGGTTCCACTCAGGGTGGGCCGGCAAAACGTACGGCCGGTTCACCTGACCCGGCCGAGAGTCGAGTACTTGCGGCCCTCAATGGCGGGCCGAGGATCGCAAACTAGGAGAGCAGGGAAGCCTGATGGCGGAGCTTACGATCCGTCCGGAGGAGATCCGGGACGCGCTGGCCGACTTTGTCCAGTCGTACCAGCCGGACGCGGCCTCGCGTGAAGAGGTCGGCACGGTCACCGAGGCCATGGACGGTATTGCCAAGGTCGAGGGTCTGCCCTCGGTCATGGCCAACGAGCTGCTGAAGTTCGAGGACGGCACCCTCGGCCTCGCGCTGAACCTCGACACCCGCGAGATCGGTGTCGTCGTCCTCGGTGAGTTCTCGGGCATCGAGGAGGGTCAGACGGTGCACCGCACCGGCGAGGTCCTCTCCGTGCCGGTCGGCGAGGGCTACCTCGGCCGCGTCGTGGACCCGCTGGGCAACCCGATCGACGGTCTGGGCGACATCGCCTCCAGCGGCCGCCGCGCCCTGGAGCTGCAGGCGCCGGGCGTCATGGTCCGCAAGTCGGTGCACGAGCCGATGCAGACCGGCATCAAGGCCATCGACGCGATGACCCCGATCGGCCGTGGCCAGCGTCAGCTGATCATCGGCGACCGCCAGACCGGCAAGACCGCGGTGGCGATCGACACGATCATCAACCAGCGCGACAACTGGCGCTCCGGCGACCCGAAGAAGCAGGTCCGCTGCATCTACGTCGCCGTCGGCCAGAAGGGCTCCACCATCGCGTCCGTGCGCGGCGCCCTGGAGGACGCCGGCGCGCTGGAGTACACCACCATCGTGGCTGCTCCCGCCTCCGACCCGGCCGGCTTCAAGTACCTCGCCCCGTACACCGGCTCGGCCATCGGCCAGGAGTGGATGTACGACGGCAAGCACGTCCTCATCATCTTCGACGACCTGTCGAAGCAGGCCGAGGCCTACCGCTCCGTCTCGCTGCTGCTGCGCCGTCCGCCGGGCCGCGAGGCCTACCCGGGTGACGTCTTCTACCTGCACTCCCGCCTGCTGGAGCGCTGCGCGAAGCTCTCCGACGAGCTGGGCGCGGGCTCGATGACCGGTCTGCCGATCATCGAGACCAAGGCCAACGACGTCTCGGCGTACATCCCGACCAACGTCATCTCCATCACCGACGGCCAGTGCTTCCTGGAGTCCGACCTGTTCAACGCCGGCATCCGCCCGGCCGTGAACGTCGGTATCTCGGTCTCCCGCGTCGGTGGCTCGGCCCAGATCAAGGCCATGAAGTCGGTCGCCGGCCGCCTGCGCCTGGACCTGGCCCAGTACCGCGAGCTGGAGGCGTTCGCCGCCTTCGGTTCCGACCTGGACCCGGCCTCCAAGGCCCAGCTGGAGCGCGGTGCGCGCATGGTCGAGCTGCTCAAGCAGGGCCAGTACCAGCCGTTCCCGGTCGAGGAGCAGGTCGTCTCCATCTGGGCCGGCACCACCGGCAAGCTGGACGACGTCCCGGTCGCGGACATCCGCCGCTTCGAGCGCGAGTTCCTGGACCACCTGCGGATCGAGAAGAAGGACCTGCTGGCGGGCATCGTCGAGACCTCGAAGCTCGAGGACGGCACGATCGACGCGCTGACCGAGGCGATCAACGCCTTCAAGCAGGGCTTCACCACGGCCGACGGCAAGCTCCTGTCCGAGCAGGCCTGAGTCCGGTAACGAGGGAAAGGACGTAACGACCCATGGGAGCACAGCTTCGGGTCTACAAGCGCCGGATCCGCTCTGTCACCGCGACGAAGAAGATCACCAAGGCGATGGAGATGATCTCCGCGTCGCGCATCGTCAAGGCGCAGCGCGCGGTGGCCGCCTCCACTCCGTACGCCGATGAGCTCACCCGGGCGGTGACGGCGGTGGCCACCCGGTCCAACGCCAAGCACCCGCTCACCACCGAGAACCCCCAGGCCAAGACGGCCGCTGTCCTGCTGATCACGGCGGACCGCGGCCTGGCCGGCGGCTACTCGACCAACGCCATCAAGCAGGCGATCGCGCTCTCCGCGCGGCTGCGTGCCGAGGGCAAGGACGTGGTGACCTACATCGTCGGCCGCAAGGGCGTCTCGTACTACAACTTCCGTAACCTTGAGGTCGGCGGTTCGTGGACGGGATTCTCCGACAAGCCGACCTACGGTGACGCGAAGGCCGTGGCGGTCGACCTGATCGAGGCCTTCACGGCCGAGACGGGCGGCGTGGACGAGCTTCACCTGGTCTCCACCAAGTTCGAGTCGATGCTGACCCAGACCCCGGTGGACGCCCGGCTGCTGCCGCTGAAGCTGGACGAGGTCACGCTCAGCGACGACAAGCCGGCCAAGGCGGAGATCTTCCCGCTGTACGACTTCGAGCCGTCGGCGGAGGGCGTCCTGGACGCACTGCTGCCGCGGTACGTCGAGAGCCGGATCTACAACGCGCTGCTGCAGTCGGCCGCCTCGGAGCACGCCGCCCGTCGGCGCGCGATGAAGAGCGCGACCGACAATGCGGGAGAGCTCATCAAGTCGCTGACGCGGCTTGCCAACTCGGCCCGTCAGGCCGAGATCACCCAGGAAATCAGCGAGATCGTCGGCGGTGCCAACGCGCTCGCCGACGCTAGCCGCGGGAGCGAATGAGAATGACCACCACAGTTGAGCCGACCACGGCGACGGGCCGCGTCGCGCGGGTCATCGGCCCGGTCGTCGACGTGGAGTTCCCCGTCGACGCGATTCCGGACATGTTCAACGCCCTGCACGTCGAGGTGGACAACCCCGACGGCTCGGGCAAGAAGATCCTCACCCTCGAGGTCGCCCAGCACCTCGGCGACGGCCTGGTCCGCGGCATCTCGATGCAGCCGACCGACGGCCTGGTCCGTGGCGCGCAGGTCTCCGACACCGGTTCGGCGATCTCCGTCCCGGTCGGCCAGATCACCAAGGGCAAGGTCTTCAACGCCCTCGGTGAGGTGCTGAACGTCGACAAGGACGAGTTCGAGTCCCAGGTCGAGGTCCGCTGGCCGATCCACCGCAAGGCTCCCGAGTTCAAGGACCTCGAGTCCAAGACCGAGATGTTCGAGACCGGTATCAAGGTCATCGACCTGCTCACCCCGTACGTCACGGGTGGCAAGATCGGTCTGTTCGGTGGTGCCGGTGTCGGCAAGACCGTTCTGATCCAGGAGATGATCTACCGCGTCGCCGAGAACTTCGGTGGTGTGTCGGTGTTCGCCGGTGTCGGCGAGCGCACCCGTGAGGGCAACGACCTCATCCACGAGATGGTCGACTCGGGCGTTCTGGACAAGACCGCGCTGGTCTTCGGCCAGATGGACGAGCCGCCGGGCACCCGTCTGCGGGTCGCGCTCTCCGCGCTGACCATGGCGGAGTACTTCCGTGACGTGGAGCAGCAGGACGTTCTGCTCTTCATCGACAACATCTTCCGGTTCACCCAGGCCGGTTCCGAGGTGTCGACCCTGCTCGGCCGGATGCCCTCCGCGGTGGGTTACCAGCCGAACCTGGCCGACGAGATGGGCCTCCTCCAGGAGCGCATCACCTCGACCCGCGGTCACTCGATCACCTCGATGCAGGCGATCTACGTCCCCGCGGACGACCTGACCGACCCGGCGCCGGCCACCACCTTCGCCCACCTCGACGCGACGACGGTGCTCTCCCGTCCGATCTCCGAGAAGGGCATCTACCCGGCCGTCGACCCGCTGGACTCCACGTCCCGCATCCTGGACCCGCGCTACATCGCGCAGGACCACTACGACACGGCCATCCGCGTCAAGGGCATCCTGCAGAAGTACAAGGACCTCCAGGACATCATCGCGATCCTCGGTATCGACGAGCTGTCCGAGGACGACAAGATCACGGTTCACCGTGCCCGTCGTATCGAGCGCTTCCTGTCGCAGAACACCTACGTCGCGAAGCAGTTCACCGGCGTGGACGGCTCGACCGTGCCGCTGTCGGAGACCATCGAGGCCTTCAACGCGATCGCGGACGGCAAGTACGACTCCGTCCCGGAGCAGGCCTTCTTCATGTGCGGTGGCATCGAGGACCTCGAGAAGAACGCCGCCGACCTGGCGAAGAAGTAACCAGCTGTAACCGGCCGGCGTGATGGCCGACCGTACGTGAGGGGTGGTCCCCGGGCTCCCGGGGGCCACCCCTCACGGCACACGGCGGCTGTGATCCCGGTCATCTCCGGGCCCTTGGTTTCATGCCGGGGGCGCGGGCCCGTTATTCTTACCGAAACTGCCGAGTAATCGGGCTGTTCCGATTCCCCGGCAAGAGCCTAGGAGCCCACGTTGGCTGAGCTGCACGTCGAGCTGGTCGCAGCCGACCGCAAGGTGTGGTCCGGTGCGGCCACCATCGTTGTCGCCCGTACGGCCTCCGGTGACACCGGCATCATGCCCGGTCACACTCCGGTGCTGAGCGTGCTGGAGACCGGTCCGGTCACCATCCGCACGGTGAACGACGGCACCGTCGTCGCCGCCGTCCACGGTGGCTTCATCTCCTTCGCCGACAACAAGCTCTCCATCCTCGCCGAGGTGGCCGAGCTGGCGGACGAGATCGACGTCGCCCGTGCCCAGCGCGCGCTGGACAACGCCCAGAGCGAGCTCGACGCGCACGCCGAGCGCCGGGCCGAGGTCCGCCTGGTGGCGGCCCGCGGTCTCAAGGCCGCCTGAGCGGAAGTCGAACCGACGGTCCCGGGGACGCGATTGCGTGACCCCGGGACTGTCGTATCAGTTGGTAGGACAGGGCGGTCGTTGATACGACCGCAACGGGGACGCAGGTAGCGAGGAGGTCGGTGAGCATGGTCCTCGCCCTTGTGGTGTGTGCGACGGTGGTGGCCCTCGGAGTGGCCGGCCTGGTCGCCTTCGCGGTACGCCGCCGGGTGATCCAGCGGGTCGGCGGCACGTTCGACTGCAGCTTCCGGTTGAAAATGCCCGCCGACGCCTCCACGCGGCCCGATCTCGACGAGAACGGACAGCCCACCTCCGCCCCGGTCCCGGTGACCGACGGCAAGGGGTGGGTTTTTGGTATCGGCCGGTACAGCGGCGACTCCATCGAGTGGTTCCGGGTGTTCTCCTACGCGCCCCGCCCGCGGCGGGTGCTGCCCCGGACCGAGATCGAGGTGCTGGGCCGCCGCTACCCGGAGGGCCAGGAGGAGCTCGCCCTGCTCTCCGGCTCGGTCGTCCTGCGCTGCCTGCACAACGGCGCCCCGCTGGAACTCGCCATGAGCGACGACGCCCTCACCGGCTTCCTCGCCTGGCTCGAGGCGGCCCCCCCGGGGCAGAGGGTCAACGTCGCGTAGCGACGGAGAATGGGGGCACCTCCCGCCCGGAGGGTGGGGAGTCGCGTAGCGGGGCTTAACCCGTCCCGGTGGCTTCCCGGGAATCCCTTCCCGTACGACCTGTGGGCGCCCTAGCGTCGGAGCGTTGGTTGTGCCACGGCACTCGGCCCGCTCACACTGTACGGAGGAGGTGTGCTCTCAATGACC
This sequence comes from Kitasatospora sp. NPDC048540, assembly GCF_040651175.1. NCBI lineage: Bacteria > Bacillati > Actinomycetota > Actinomycetes > Kitasatosporales > Streptomycetaceae > Kitasatospora > Kitasatospora sp. NPDC048540. The sequence goes on along the minus strand of NZ_JBEZIR010000003.1, from coordinate 74,317 downwards.
GCTATGGCGCACGAGCCCGATCTTGACTTCGGCCTTGTTCCGGACCTGGACGAGGTGCTCTGGCAGGCGTGGAGGTCTCTCGAACTCCCCGAGGGCTATCGGGCGGAGATCGTAGAGGGGTTCATCGAGGTTTCACCTACCGGACGACGCGGTCACGCCCGGATCGCCAACCGCCTTCGCGACGCCCTGGTGCTCGCGCTGGCCGGCAGCGAGTACGCGGCATTCCAGGACGTCAACGTCCTCCACGGCCGCAAGGTCCTGGTCCCGGATCTGTTCGTGGGGCCCGTGGACCTCGACGACATTCCCGACCCCGACGGGCTCGGGGTCGCCGCCACCGGTGTGCTGGTGGTGGTGGAGGTGGTGTCACCGGGAGCCGAGGCCCGCAAGCGGGATGTGGTCCGCAAGCGCAGGGCCTATGCCCGAGCCGGTATCCCGGTCTACGTCCTGGTGGACGATCACGACGGCCCCGGGCACGTCACGGTGCTGACCGCGCCCGATCCGGAGAAGGCCACCTACGAGGCCGAGGTGCGGATGCCGTACGGCACGGACGTCACGATCCCCGAGGGCCCGGCCAAGGGCTTTGTGATCGGCGTCGCAATCACGGGTGGGCCGCGCGGGGCCTGACTAGGCTGGCCGCCATGGTGAATCTGACGCGGATCTACACCCGCACCGGTGACGACGGCACGACGGCTCTCGGGGACATGAGCCGCACCACCAAGACCGACCCCCGGCTGATCGCGTACGCGGACACCAACGAGGCCAATGCCGCCCTGGGGGTGGCGCTCGCCGCGGGGGCGCTGTCCGAGGACGTGGTGGCGGTGCTGACGCGGGTTCAGAACGACCTCTTCGACGTCGGCGCGGACCTGGCGACCCCGGTGGTGGAGGACCCGAAGTACCCGCCGCTGCGGGTGCTGCAGAGCTACGTGGACCGCCTGGAGGGGGACTGCGACCACTACCTGGAGCAGGTGGAGAAGCTGCGCAGCTTCATCCTCCCCGGCGGTACCCCCGGCGCCGCGTACCTGCATCTGGCGTGCACCGTGGTGCGCCGGGCCGAGCGGGCCACCTGGGCGGCGATCGAGCTGCACGGGGACACCGTCAACCCGCTGACCGCGAAGTACCTGAACCGGCTCTCCGACCTGCTGTTCATCCTGGCGCGGGTGGCCAACAAGGAGCGCGGCGACGTGCTGTGGGTCCCGGGGGAGAACCGCTAGACCGCCGGACCGCCGGACCGCCGGACCGCCGGACCGCTAGACCGCCGGACCGCCGGACCGCTGGACCGTCAGCCCCGCTCCCGCTTGGGGAAGAGCGTGTAGCTGGCGGCGATCAGCAGGCTGATGCCGGTGACGGCGGCCATCCGCGGGTACCACTGGTCGAGGCCGGCGGTCCGGGCGGCGTCCCCGGCCAGCCACTGGACGCCGGCGATCAGGGCCACCGTGACGACGGCCGCCACCAGCGTCCGGCCGAAGATCCGCCACTCGTGGGCGGCCCGCTCGCGGCCGTACTTCGGCGGCCTCGCGGGCCGCTCGCCGCCCGCGAAGCGGTGCGCGGCGTGGGCGTCGGCCCGGCGCACCAGCGCGTGGCCGTAGCCGACCGAGAAGCCCGCGTAGGCGGCGGCCAGGCCGTGGGACCAGTCGGCGACGGCGCCGGAGCGCAGGTCGTGGACGGTCGCCGCGAGGATCACCAGGTCGGTCAGCGGCAGGCCGATCAGCAGTACGGTGCTCGCCGTCCGCCACCGCAGCAGGTAGCGGGCGGCCAGCGCCAGGGCCAGCAGCACCCAGAAGCCGATTTCACCGGCGATGATGATCGGGACCATGGCTCCAGCCTCGCCCGGCGGCCGCCGCCGGGTCATCGTCGCGGGGTGCCGCACCGGGTGCGACCTTCGATGTACGGCGTCTCGTCCGTCCGGTCGGTGCCGGCCCGGCCGGGCGGATGATGGGATGGCCGGTGTGAGACTCTCCCCCCGCCAGGAGGACCGGGCGGTCGCCGTCGCGGGCCTGGCCGCCGGCCTGCTGCTGATCGGCTTCGGCGCGTACGACAACCGCGGTCAGGTGCCGCCCTGGCTGCTGGTGCTGCCGCTGGTGGCGATGGCGGCGCTGGAGCTGCTGCGGCGGACCCGGCCGATCTGGGCGGTGTCGCTGGGCGGGCCGGTCCTGGCGGTGGACCTGGTCACCGGGTCGGTGCTGGCCACCGTGGTGATGTACACCGACCTGCTGTACGCGGCCACCCTGTACGGGCCGCCCCGGATGTCCCGGGTGCTGCACCTGACCGGCGCGGCGACCACGGTGGTGCTCAGCGGCCTGACGGCGACCTACGGGGAGGTCTCGGACGCGCTGCTGGTGGTGGGCCTGTGCGGGCTGGTGTTCATCGCCCCGGTGTGGACCGGCGACCTGATGCGGCGCCAGCGGGAGCAGACCGAGAGCGCCCGGCTGCGGGCCGAGCAGACCGCGCTGCTGGCCGAGCTGGACCGCCGCACCGCGGTGACCGCGGAGCGGGCCCGGATGGCCCGCGAACTGCACGACGTGATCGCCAACCACCTCTCGGCCATCGCCATCCATGCGACCGGCGCGCAGTCGCTGGCCCGCCGGCAGTCCAGGGCCGAGGACGAGCCGCTGGTGGAGGCGCTGGCGGTGATCCGGCAGAACAGCGTCCAGGGCCTCGCGGAGATGCGCCGGATGATCGGCCTGCTGCGCGAGGAGCACCCGGAGGAGTCGTACGCGGCGCCCCGGCTGGACGCCGTGGACGCGCTGCTCGCCCAGGCCAGGGCGGCCGGGCGGGGCGCCGGGCTGGCCTTCGAGGCGGAGGAGTGCGGCGAGCGCGGCGAACTGGCCGCGCCGGTGGAGCTGGCGGCCTACCGGATCGTCCAGGAGTCGCTGACCAACGCGCTCAAGCACGCGGCGGCGGGTACGGTGCGGCTGCGGATCGGCTACCGCGCACAGGAGTTGGAGATCGTCACGGAGAGCCCGTACCGGCCCGGCGAGGGCCGGGCGCCGGCCGGGGCGCGGGCCGGACTGGTCGGCATGGGGGAGCGGGCGCAGCTGCTCGGCGGGGTCCTGGAGGCGGGGCCGGACCAGGGGTGGTGGCGGGTGCGGGCGGTGTTGCCGCGGGAGCCGCGGCCGACGGGGGAGAGCGCGAGGGCCGGGGATGCCGGGGATGCCGGTGCGGCGGCGGAGAGGGGAGGGACCCGATGACGGCGGTCCGGGTGCTGGTGGCGGAGGACCAGGCGGCGGTCCGGGCCGCGCTGGTGATGATCCTGCGCGCGGAGCCCGGGATCGAGGTGGTCGGGGAGGCGGCCGACGGCGAGCAGGCCGTCCGGCTGGCCGCCCGGCTGCGCCCGGACGTGGTACTGATGGACGTCCAGATGCCCCGGCTGGACGGGGTCTCGGCGACCCGGCAGGTGGTCGCCGCCGGGTCGGCCCAGGTGCTGGTGCTGACCACCTTCGACCTGGACGAGTACGTGTGGGGCGCCCTGCGGGCCGGGGCCGCGGGCTTCCTGCTCAAGGACGTGGAGGCGGACGACCTGGTCGAGGGGGTCCGGGCGGTGGCGCGCGGGGACGGCATGCTGGCGCCCTCCGTCACCCGGCGGCTGATCAGGACCTTCGCCCGCCCGTCCCCGGCGGGCGGGCCGCAGGGCCCCGACGGGTGGGCGGCGCTGTCCTCGCTGACGCCGCGCGAACGCGAGGTGCTGGGCTGTCTCGGCGCCGGGCTGTCCAACGGGGAGATCGCGGCGCGGCTGGAGATGGCCGAGGCGACCACCAAGACCCATGTCAGCCGGATCCTCGCCAAGCTCGGGCTGCGCAGCCGGGTGCAGGCCGCGATCCTCGCCCAGGAGCTGGGCGTGGTGCCGCCCGGCTGACCGTCAGCTGCGGTCCAGTGCGGATCTCGCCCGTTCGGCGTCACCCGCCCAGACCATCAGCCGGGGCCCGGCGGTGGTCCGTACGAGGGTGTGCCGCACGCCGGCGGCGGTCAGCAGGGCGCCGAGCCGGGCCGCCTCGGCGGGGTCGGCGGGCGCGGCGACGGTGACCAGCAGCCCGTACTCGTCGGGGTTGCCCGGGTGCGGGGGGCGGGCCACCAGCGAACCGCCGCGCCGGTACGTCCAGCGCAGCAGCAGCACCAGGACGGCGACCACCACCAGGCTGAGCAGCAGTGCCAGCAGCGGATGCACAGCAGTCAACGCGCCAACCTCCCGTCGGTCCGGCACAGATCACACTCCTCAATCTCACCACGGAGCCCGCCGGGGCGTTAGAGTCCGGGCCGTGAGCGGCGCGGCTCCGGGGGGAGACCCCTGCCCTGAGCCGCCTTCAGGCACCGCCCTGGAACCGCCGGAGCAACGGGCCTCGGCCCCACGCTCCCGGTGGGTCCGACGGGCGAACATCGTCACTCGGGAGACCCAGCCATGAGCAACGCAGCCAGCCAGCAGATCGCCGTGATCGGTGCCGGCCTGATGGGCGCGGGCATCGCCCAGGTGTCGGCGCAGGCCGGCCACCCGGTGGTGCTGCGCGATGTCACGGACGAGGCGCTGCAGCGGGGCCTCGCCGGGATCCGAGCCTCGTACGAGAAGTTCGTGGCGAAGGGCCGGATGACGGCCGAGGACGCCGAGGCGGCGCTGGGCCGGATCACCACCACCACCGACCTCGGCGCGGTCGCCGGGGCGGACATCGTGGTCGAGGCGGTGTTCGAGCAGCTGGAGGTCAAGGAGAGCGTCTTCCGCGAGCTCGACAAGATCGCCAAGGAGGGCGCGGTGCTGGCTTCCAACACCTCCGCCATCCCGATCACCCGGATCGCTGCCGCCACCTCCCGCCCGGAGAGCGTGGTCGGCGTGCACTTCTTCTCGCCGGTGCCGCTGATGCGCCTGGTGGAGCTGGTGCGCGGCTACAAGACCAGCGACGAGACGCTGGCCCGGGTGCGGGCGTACGCCGAGGGTGTCGGCAAGGAGGTCGTGGTGGTCAACCGCGACGTGGCCGGCTTCGTCACCACCCGGCTGATCACCGCGCTGGTGGTGGAGGCGGCGAAGCTGTACGAGTCGGGCGTGGCCAGCGCCGAGGACATCGACACCGCCTGCCGGCTGGGCTTCGGCCACCCGATGGGCCCGCTGCAGACCGCCGACCTGACCGGTGTCGACATCCTGCTGCACGCGGCGCACAACATCTACGCCGAGACCCAGGACGAGAAGTTCGCCGCCCCGGAGATCATGGCCCGGATGGTGACCGCCGGGGACCTCGGCCGCAAGAGCGGCCGCGGCTTCTACGGCTACGAGTCCTAGGAGGGCGTCACCCGGGTGGTGGGCGGAACGCCGCGAGCGGGCCCACCACCCGGGTGAGTTTGCTCACGCCCGCGCCGCAGACGGGTGATTTGGGCGGGAATCGCGCATGAGTATGGGGACTTCCTGCGTATATTCCCTCGGACGGGTGAAGTTGACCGCCATCCCGCCGGGTGGGAGCAACCTGCGGAGTTGGTTCACCGTCAGATGAGGGGGAGACCGGCGCGGCGCCTGCCGGCCCGGCCCCGTAACCCCTGGCGGCACCCGCGCGGATCCCGGACCTGTACCCGGGATCGGCACCCTGGAGCGACACGGCGCATCGACACAGCGCATCGGCACGGCGGAGGAGGAGAGCGTGCGCATCACCGGTGACCACCGCGGCCTGGCCATCGAAGGCCGGCTCGACGTCCGCAGTGCCGCCGACGCGCGGGCCCACCTGCACTCCGCCGTCGACGGCGGGCAGGGCGACCTGGTGCTGGACCTCGGCCGCCTGGAGTTCTGGGACGCCACCGGTCTCGGCGTCATCATGGGCACCCACCGCCGGGCCGGCCGGCTCGGCCGCCGCCTCGTCCTGCGGGACGTCCCCGCGCAGCTGCAGCGGCTGCTGGTCGCCACCCGCCTGCACCGCATCCTCGCCGTCGAGGGCACCCTCCCGGACGCCTACGGAGCCACCGTCCCGGCGCTCGGCGCCGCGGCCCCGCCGCTGGCGGCCCCGGCCGGCTGACCTGCCCGCCTCCCGGCCGGCCCGGTCCGCCGCCCGTCCTCGCTCCGCGGCGCCAACTTCCTTGCCCGGGCCGCCCGTCCGCCCGCCCTACCCGCCGGTACCTGCTTCGGTCGTGTCCGACCCTTCCGGGCCGCCCCGGAAACCGGGACCGGGTCTGTGCTCCGGCGGGCTGGTGTGGGAAAGTCTGCGCCAGAAGCCACGGCCACGCGGAGCCGGCCCGTGGCCGTACTGCGGCGCCGGGGGTTCAGCGCCGGACGGTCGATCATGGGCGGAGCATGGACGTGGGACAGCCAACCGGCGATTTCCGGCAGGACGGGCCGCGCCCCCGCACCCGCGAGGTGTTCCCCGGCGACCTGATGCTGACCGTGGGCGGCGCCGACGGCTCCGAGGTCACCGCCTGCCCGGACGGCTGGCGGCCCGAGCCCCGGCGCACCCGCGGACCGGCCCACCACGGCCCCGCGCTCGGCCCCGAGGTGGCGGTCGGCCCGCTGGCGCTCGGCACCGGCCTCGCCGACCTGCCGGTGCTCGACCGCGAGGCCGACACCGCCCGGCTGCTCGGCCTGCTGGCGGAGGGCCGCTCGGTCCGGCTGACCGGTCAGCCGGGCTCCGGCCGCAGCGCCCTGCTGGCCGCCGTCGCGGACGCGGCCGACGCGCTCGCACCCGACGGGGTGGTCCGGCTCAGCGGTCACCGGCGGACCTACGCCGACCTGGTGCAGGACCTGTTCACCGCCACCCACCACGCCCCCGGCGTCCGCCCCGACCGGCCGGAACTCGCCGAGCGGCTCGGCGCGGTGGGCGCGGTGGTCACCATCGACGACGTCGAACTCGGCGAGGCGGAGCTGGAGCAGCTGCTGGAGCTGGCACCCGACTGCGCGTTCCTGGTGGCCGCCGCCCCGGGCGGGCGGCCGCTGCCGGCCGGCTCGCGGCTGCAGGACCACCCGGTGGGCGGCCTGTCGCGGGGCGCCTGCCTCAACCTGGTGGTCCGGCTGGCGGGCCGTCAGCTGGACGAGTCCGAGCGGGCCTGGGCGGTCGACCTGTGGTTCGAGTCGGAGGGACTGCCGCTGCGCTTCGTCCAGGCCGCCGCACTGCTGCGCCAGCGCGACATCGCGGTCGACGCCCTGGTCGCCGCCCGCGAGGACCGCCGGAGCGTCTTCGGGACGGTCGAGGAGATCGAGGAGCCCGACGACCCGGCCGAGCTGGAGGCCGAACTGCGGCGCTCCGTCCCGCTGCCGACCGTGGCGGAGACCGCGGCACCCGCGCTGCGCCTCGCCGAGGGACTCGGGGACGCCGCCCGCGAGGTGCTCCGGCTCGCCCTGGCCCTCGGCGGCGAATGCCCCACCGCCTCCCACCTCCCCGCCCTGATCGACGTCGGCCAGGGCGAGAGCGCACTGCAGGAACTGGTCGACGCCGGACTCGCCGTCCCGGCCGGCGGCCACCTCCGGCTGGCGGCGGGCGTCCTGGACAGCCTGGCCGCCCACTGGGAGACCGGCGAGATCGGGTACGGCGCGGCCGAGCACTTCTCCTGGTGGGTCGCGCACGGCTCGGTGGGCACCGGACAGATCGCCGCCGAGGCCGAGGTGGTGCTCGGCGCGCTGCTCGCCGACCGGGAGGCCGGCCGCCCCGAGGCCGTGCTGCAGCTCGCCAGGTCGGCCGCGCCGGCACTGGCGATGTCGCTGCGCTGGGGCGCGTGGGAGCGGTCCCTGCAGCTGGGACTGGAGGCCGCACGCAGCCTCGGCGCGACCGGCGAGGAGGCCTGGTTCCACCAGGAACTCGGCGCACTCGCCCTGTGCCTGGGCACCACCCAGCGGGCCTCGGCCGAACTGGACGCGGCCGTCGCCCTGCGCGCCGCCCTGGGCGAGCCGCGCGGCGGCGCGGCGGCCCGGCGGATGATCGAACTGCTGCGGGCCAGCCTGGCCGCGGCGCACGACGAGGACGAGGACGAGGGTTCGACCGGCGGCCGCCGCCCGGTGATCCGGGCCATCGCCCAGGCACCGTTCCGCTTCCGGACGGCGCCCAGGACCGGACGCGACCTGAGGCGTACGGTGCTCGGCGCGTCGGCGGCGGTCCTCGCGCTCGGAGTGCTCGGCACCGCGATCGGCCTGAGCCTCGCCGGACCCGACGAGCAGGGCGGCGGCTCGGGCGGGCCCGGCCACTCGGTCGACGACTACGTGCTGCCGAGCGGGCTGATGCCCTCCGGCGCGAGCCCGTCCGCCTCCGACACCCCGACGCCCACCGAGAGCGCCACCGAGGCGGATACCGAGACCCCTTCGGCCACGCCGAGCGCCTCACGCAGTACGACCAAGAAGCCCACCCCGAGCAGGTCCGCGACGACCACGACCACGGCCCCGCCCCCGGGCGGCGGAGGCCCGGTCACGCCGCCGCCCACGACCCCGCCGCCCACGACCCCGCCCCCGACCTCGGAGGCGCCGAGCCCGTCGGCCTCGCCCTCGCCCACAGGCACGTAGGCCGGGAGGGTCAGAACAGCTTGAGCTTGTCGTCGTCGATGCCGCGCAGCTCGTCGTAGTCCAGCACCACGCAGCCGATGCCGCGGTCGGTGGCCAGCACCCGGGCCTGCGGCTTGATCTCCTGCGCGGCGAAGACGCCCTTCACGGGGGCCAGCAGCGGGTCGCGGTTGAGCAGCTCCAGGTAGCGGGTGAGCTGCTCCACCCCGTCGATCTCACCGCGCCGCTTGATCTCGATGGCGACGGTGGCGCCGTCGGAGTCGCGGCACAGGATGTCGACCGGGCCGATCGCGGTCGGGTACTCGCGCCGGATCAGCTGCCAGCCGGCCCCGAGCACCTCCATCCGGTCGGCGAGCAGCTCCTGGAGATGGGCCTCGACGCCGTCCTTGACCAGCCCGGGGTCGACCCCGAGCTCGTGCGAGGAGTCGTGCAGCACCTGTTCCAAGGTGATGATCAGCTTCTCGCCGGCCTTGTTGGTGACCGTCCAGACGCCGTCCACCTCCTTCAGGCTGCACGGCGGCGACATCCAGTTGAGCGGCTTGTAGGCGCGGTCGTCGGCATGGATGCTGACGCTCCCGTCGGCCTTCACCAGGATGAGGCGGGTAGCGGACGGGAGATGGGCGGAGAGCCGTCCGGCATAGTCGACGGAGCAGCGGGCAATTACGAGACGCACGGTCGACCACGCTAGCCCACCGGGGCCAGTTGATGCGATTCCGCGACAGCCGGGTGAAGAAAGCGCGTAGGCGGCGAACCATGGAGTGACGACACCTCGCCGCCGCCGACGCCGAACCGGCCCACGGTACGGCACCCGGATGTCCGGTCGCCGGGGTGCGTTCAACGGGGATGGAGAAGCGAGATGAACCGCTCCGACGGGATCCGGCCAATCTGCTCCACCGGGCGGCGCTCGAGCCGTGAATCGATGGATTCTCCAGCCGCGCTGAGCGACGAGTGACAACCTTGAGTAAGTGGCCGCCGCCCCACCTGGCGGTGTCGCCACGGCGTCGGCGTGCGCCCGGGATCCGGCCGGACCCGGGTTCTGCCCCCTGTTCTCGGTGCGCGGTCCCCGCGGGCCCCTGCGGCCCCGGTGCCGGCCACTGAGCCCTCGTCAGCCCGGACCGGCGGAAGCCGGACCGGGCGGCACCAGCCACCGCACCACCTGGCACCACCTGTGTGAGCACGGCACGGCACCATCCGCACCACGCACGACCACCCCGGCAGCCGCGCCAGGGTGGACCGCGAGAGGAGAACCCATGTCGCTCGACGTCTCACCGGCCCTGCTTGAGAAGGCCGAGAGAGGCGAGGTCGACGAGAGGGAGTTCGTCGACTGCGTCCGCGTCTCCCTGCCGTACGCCTGGGAGCTGATCAGCTCGCTGGTCGCCCAGCTCAAGGTCGACGGCACCGACTTCGCCGACAACCAGGTCCCGCCGCCCAGCGAGCAGGCCCGCGGCCAGCTGCTGCGCGCCATGGCCAGCGACGCGATCCGGGGCGCCCTGCAGCGGCACTTCGGCGTGCAGTTGGCGTTCCAGAACTGCCACCGGGTGGCCGTGTTCGCGCCGTCCGAGGCCTCCGCCGAGCGTCACCGCCGCTTCACCTCCGTCCGGGCCCAGATCCTCAACCAGTCGGAAGAACTGCGGGACTGCTGAACCGCCCCGTCCCGCCGGTGGGCCGTCCCTCGGGGCGGCCCACCGGCGTCGGCGCGCGCTGCGCCGCTCGACCCGGCTGCGCCGCTCAACCCAGCTGCGGCAGCACCTCGGCGCCGAGCCGGGCGATGTTCTCCAGGGTGGCCGCCCGGTCGCCGGAGCCCTCGGTGAGCAGCGCGAACCGCCGGATCCCGGTCCGCTCGGCGGTCGCCAGCAGCCGGTCCGCGCAGCCGCGCGGCGTGCCCACCGGGTGCAGGTCGCAGAGCAGTTCGGTGTACGCGTAGGGGTCGCGCATCCGCCGCTCCTGGCCGTCCACGGTGCGGTGCGCGCCGAGCCCGTCGGCGAAGAACCCCGGCATCGCCCGGAGCAGTTCGGCGCGGGCGCCCGCGGTCCGGTCGGCGACCTGCGCCACCCCCGCCGCGACGTGTTCGCGCTCGACCCCGGCCAGCTGCTCCTCACCCCGGCCGGCGGCCCGCCAGGCGGCCCGGTACGCGGCCAGCATCTCCTTCTTGTCGTCGTCGCCCGAGTGCATGCCCAGCAGCATCGGCAGCCCGCGCTCCGCGGCCGTGCGCACCCCACCGGGCGAGGTGCAGGCCACCACCACCGGCGGTCCGGCCGGTGCGGGCGCCGAGGCGGCCGGCCGGCGCCGCAGCGCGCCCCGCTCGTGCCGCTGCCGGGGGAAGCCGCGCAGCGCCGCCTCGGGCTCGGCGCCCAGCCCCAGCCAGCCCCCCAGCGACTCCCGCGACAGCGGCTCGGCGTACCCGGCCGGCTCCGCGGGGATCACCGGCTCGCCGGCCCGCGGCACCACCGCCACCTCCGGGAACCGGAACTGCGGCCCGTCCGCGTCCACCCGGCCCTCCCGCAGCCAGCGCAGCAGCAGGTCCAGCCGCTCGGGGAAGCCCTCCTCGTAGGCCGCCAGGCCGGTGCCGAACACCGACAGGTCGATCCACGGGCCGCCGCGCCCCACCCCGAGGGTGAACCGGCCGCCGGAGGTGAGGTGCAGCAGCGCGGCCTGCTCGCCGAGCTTCACCGGGTGGCCGGTGGACAGCACGCTGACCGCGGTGCCGACACCGATCCGGCGGGTGCGCCCGAGCAGCAGGGCGGCCAGCGTGGCGGCGTCGGGGCAGACCCCGTACGGCACGAAGTGGTGCTCGGCCAGCCAGACGCTGTCCAGGCCGGACCGCTCGGCGGCGGTGGTGGCGGCCAGGGTGCGTTCCAGCGCCTCGCTCTGGCCCTGGCCGGGGAACTGCGCGGAGAGCAGGAAGGCACCGACCCGGATCGAGTCGGTGCCGGCCTGGTGCCCGAGCACCGGAGCGGGCCCGGCCGTCGGCACCGGCGCGGGGGCCGGCAGCTGGACGGTGGGCCGGGGGGTGGTCTTGGTCATCGGAGGCCTCCTCGGGAGCGCGCAGGGTCTGCGTGCCCCGCCTTGTCCCCTTGTGAGTAACCCATGTCATGTGCCAATGGCACGCTGATCGACCAATTTCCCGAAAGAAAGGATGGATCTCAGGGGAAACGCCCGACCCCCGGGCCACCTCGTGATAGTGGCCCCGGACCCGGGCCGCCGAGCCTTACCCTTGAGGGTAAATCGTGCCCGGCCGAGAGGTAGTTGACGTGTCGCCCCGCCGAAACCGGATCTCCAGCTCCGACGGCCGCGAGGCCGCGCCGGCCGTGCCGCCGGGCGGCTCGCTGCGCCGCACCGAGAGCTACCGCGGCGAGGAGTGGGTGGTGCAGACCGTCGCGGGGACCGCGGGCCGGTTCTACCGCTGCCCGGGCTGCGACCAGGAGATCCCGCCGGGCGTCGGACACGTGGTGGCCTGGCCCGAGCACGGCGCCGGGGTGGACGACCGCCGGCACTGGCACCGGGCGTGCTGGGGAGCGCGGGAGCGCCGCGGCTCCAACATCCAGCGTGGCCGCGGCGCTCCCCGGTACTGACCCTCGCGGGCCCTGTCGGGCGTCCCGTCAGGCGTCCCGGTTCTTCAGCACCAGCGCGCCGCCGACCAGGGCCGCCAGCGTCCAGGCCAGGCAGATCAGGAAGCCCGCCCCGGCGCCGTACGGCTGCCCGCTCTCGCCGTAGACCAGCAGCATCCGCCGGCCCGCGTAGTCGGGGAAGTAGTGCGCCACGCTCTTCACCTTCGGCACCGCCGACAGGATCGGCGACAGCAGGAAGAAGAACGGGACCAGGATGCCGAGTGCCAGGGTCTGGTTGTGCAGCATCGCGGTGACGCCGGCCGAGAACAGGCAGAGCATGGTCAGGTAGGCGGCCGCGCCGAACACCGCGCGCAGCACGTTCGGCTGGCCCAGGTCGGTGGAGTGCTCACCGAGCAGCGCCTGGCCGACGAAGAAGGTGACGAAGACCGTCACCAGCGAGACGGCCAGCGCCAGCGCGCCCAGCACGACGGCCTTGGCGGTGAGCAGGGTGCCGCGCTGCGGCACGGCGGCCAGCGAGACCCGGATCAGGCCGCTGCTGTACTCGTTGCCGACCGCGAGCACGCCGAACACGATGATGGCGAGCTCGCCGAGCCCGATGCCGGACAGCGAGGTGCTGGCGGCGTCGAACGGTCCGTCGCCGGCGAAGTCGCTGAAGTTGTTCTTGGCGAGCAGGGAGATCAGCACGCCGAGGCCGAGCACCACCAGGAAGGTCAGCGCCAGGGTCCAGATGGTCGAGCGGACACTGCGGATCTTGGTCCACTCGGACTGCAGGATCGCGGGGAAGGACGCCATCTCAGTTCTCCTCTCCACCCTGCGGGGCGGGCTGCGGGACGGCCGGTGCGGCCGGGGCCGGCTGCTGCCCGGCCGGTACGGCGGCGCCCTGGCCCTGCTGCCAGCCGGCGCCCCAGGCCGGCGGTGCGCCGGGTGCGCCCGGTGCGCCCGGGCCCGCGTGGTACTCCACCGAGTCCGCGGTCATCTGCATGAACGCCTCCTCCAGCGAGGCCTGCTGCTGGCTGAGTTCGTGCAGGGTGATGCCGTGCTGCGCGGCCAGGTCGCCGAGGAAGGTCAGATCGCCGTTCTCGACCTCGTACGCGCCGCCGGCCACCGGCTCGGCCCGCAGGCCGGCGCCGTGCAGCGCGTCCAGCAGCTGCTCGGGGTGCGGGGTGCGGATCCGGGCGGCGGAGCGGGCGTTCTGCTTGATGAACTCGGCCATCGACAGGTCGGCCAGCAGCCTGCCCTTGCCGATCACCACCAGGTGGTCGGCGGTCAGTGCCATCTCGCTCATCAGGTGCGAGGAGACGAAGACCGTCCGGCCCTCGGAGGCCAGGCCCTTCATCAGGTTGCGGATCCACAGGATGCCCTCGGGGTCGAGCCCGTTGACCGGCTCGTCGAACATCAGGATCTCGGGGTCGCCGAGCAGCGCGGAGGCGATGCCCAGGCGCTGGCCCATGCCGAGCGAGAAGCCCTTGGCGCGCTTCTTGGCCACCGGGGTGAGCCCGACCAGGGCCAGCACCTCGTCCACCCGGGAGCGCGGGATCCGGTTGCTCTGCGCCAGCCACAGCAGGTGGTCGTAGGCGGAGCGGCCGGGGTGGACGGCCTTGGCCTCCAGCAGCGCGCCGATCTTCTTCAGCGGCTCGGACAGCTGCCCGTAGCCCTTGCCGTCGATGCTGACCCGGCCGCTGGTCGGACGGTCCAGGTCGAGGATCATGCGCATGGTGGTGGACTTGCCGGCACCGTTGGGTCCGAGGAAGCCGGTCACCACGCCCTGGGGCACCTGAAAGCTGAGCCCGTCCACGGCCAGCTTGTTGCCGTATCGTTTCGTCAGTTGATGCAGTTCGATCATGTCGCTCCCTCACTCTCCGTCAGATTATGGCAAAGCGGGTATTGAGGCGCGCTGGCTGCGGGAGGTCGGTGGCCCGCAATACGGTGGCACCATGACCCTCCCCACTGCACCCGCCGGCCACGCGCGCGCCACCGGCACCCCGCTCGTCCTGCTGCACGCCTTCCCGTTCTCCGCCCGGATGTGGGCCGCCCAGCTGGAGCGGCTCGCCGGTGCGGCGGGGGAGCTGGCCCGGGTGTTCGCCCCCGACCAGCGCGGCTTCGGGGCGGCTCCGCTCGGTGACGACGCCCCCTCGCTCGACCTGGTCGCCGACGACGTCGCCCGGCTGCTGGACGAGGCCGAGGTGGACCGCGCGGTGGTGGGCGGGCTGTCGATGGGCGGGTACGTCGCGATGGCCTTCGCCCGGCGCCACCCCGACCGGCTGTGCGGCCTGCTGCTCGCCGACACCAAGGCCGCCCCCGACACCGAACAGGCCCGTACCAACCGCGAGCGGATCGCCGCGGCCGTGCTGGCCCGGGACAGCGTACAACTGCTGGCGGAGGAGAAGGTGGCCGAGAGCCTGCTCGGTCCCGCGGCCGGTCCCGACCTGCTCGCCGAGGTCCGCGCGATGATCGCCGAGGCCTCCCCGCAGGCCGTCGCCTGGGCCCAGCGCGCGATGGCCGCCCGCGGCGACTCGCTGGAGGTGCTGGCGGTCGTCGACGTGCCGGCCGCCGTCATCGTCGGCGAGGCCGACGCCGTGACCCCGCTGGCCGAGGCGCGGATGATGGCCGAGGCGATGGCCGACGCCGAACTGACCGTCATCCCCGCGGTCGGCCACCTCAGCTCGCTGGAGGCACCCGAGACCTTCGACGCCGCGGTGCGCGCCCTGCTGCGACGGGTGCACGCCTGACCCGCGCCGGACAGCACGGTGGGCCCGTACCGTAATCGGTACGGGCCCACCGGGCACCGCGTCAGCGTCGGACCGCGCCAGGGATCAGCGGGACTGCTGGGCCGGCACGCCGAGGGCGTCGTCGGCCGGCAGGGTGGCGGCGGCCACGGCCGCGCCGGTCAGCGTGGCGAGCATCTCGCGCACGTTGGTGAGCTGGGCGTTGATCGAGTCACGACGGTTGGTGAGCGCCGCCAGCTCGCGCTCGGACTCGCTGCGGACCCGGTCGGCCTTGGCGTTGGCGTCGGCGACGATGTCCTCGGCCTGGCGCTGCGCGGTCTCCACGGTCTGGCGGGCGCGGCGCTCGGCGTCGGTGCGCAGCTTCTCCGCCTCCAGGCGGAGCTGCTCGGCCCGGTGCTCGATCTCGGCCAGCCGCTTCTCGGCCTTGGCCTGACGGGCCGCCAGGTCGCGCTCGGACTGCTCGCGGCGCTTGGCCAGGTTGGTCTCGAACTCCAGCGCGGCCTGGGCGGCCTTGGTGCGGGTCTCCTCGAAGAGGGCGTCCGCCTCCTCGCGCTTGTTCTGGGCGTCCTTGTTGGCCTCGGCGCGCAGCTGGGCGCTGTCGCTCTTGGCCTTGTCGACGATCCGCAGACCCTCGTCCTCGGCCTTGGCCTTGCGGTCCTTGGCGTAGTTCTCCGCCTCGGAACGGACCTGCTGGGCGGCCGCCTCGGCCAGCTCGCGGTGCTGCTCGGCGGCGCGGTGCGCCTCCTCGCGCAGGTCCTTGGCCTCCTCCTCGGCGAGCCGGAGGATCTTCTCCACCCGGGCGCCGAGACCGGCGTAGGACGGCTCCGCGTCGGCGACCTGCGCCTGGGCGCTCTGGGTCTCCAGGTGGAGCTCCTCGATGCGCTTCTCCAGCGCACCGATCCGGGCCAGCGCGCTGTCGCGATCGGCTACCAGCTTGGCGATCCGCTCGTCGACCTGGGCGCGCTCGTACCCACGGCGTACCAGGTCGAAGCCGTGCGGGGAGTGACTGTCGCTCATGGGATTTCTGGGCTTCCTGTCGTCGAACCGCTGAGGTGGTTGAGGGAATCCTGACACGTTACCGGAGTGTCATCGGCGAAATGCCGATGCTTCGCGGACAATGTCCGCTCAATCGGGTGGCGCCCCTCCGGAGCGATTGCCACCCGATCGGGGGGCACCGACTCCGGCGCCGGCCTTCGACGCCCCCTCACGAGCGACGGGCCCGGTACCTGCTCCGCGACCGCCGCCCTTACCGCTTCCCCCGCTTGCCTGGGCCACCGGTGACGGAGCCTCGAACGCCTCCAGTGCCGACAGCACGTCCTGGACCCGGGAGATCTCGGTGTTGATGTCCTTGCGCCGCCGGACCAGCTCGTCCAACTCCCGCTGACCCTCGTCGGTCACGCGCTCCGCCTCGGCCTTCGCCTCGGCGAGCACCCGCTCGGCCTCCTCCTCGGCCTGCCGCAGCTGCGCGTCGGCGTTCTCGTCGACCCGGCGCAGCCGCTTCTCGGCCTCGTCGGCGGCGGCCTCGATCCGCTGCTCCGCGTCCTCCTCGGCGGACTTCAGCTTCGCCTCGGCCTTCACGATCAGCGCCTCGGCCCGCGAGGTGGAGTCCGCCAGCTTCAGCTCGGCCTCCTTCAGCAGGCCCTCCGCCTTGCGGACGGCCGAGATCCGGACCTTGCCGGCCTCCGCGGAGGCCTCCGAGGTCAGCTCGGCGGCCCGCTTCTCGGCGGCCTCGACCAGCTCGGCGGCCCGCTCCTCGGCCTCGGCGACGGCGGCGACCGCCTGCTCCTCGGCCTCGGTCAGCTGCTCCTGGGCGGCCGTCACCAGTGCGTCCACCCGCTCGCCGGCCGACTTCATGGCCTGCGCGTTCTCCTTGCGGGCCCGCGCGTGCAGCGCCTCGATCTCGGCGTCCGTGCGCTCGCGCAGCTCCTCGGCGCGCTCGCGGATCGCGGTGGAGTCCCGGCGGGCCTCGGAGAGCAGCGCATCGGCGTCCGCCCTGGCCTTCTCGACTTCGGCCTGCCCGGCCGCCTCCCCGGCCGCGACCAGCCGCTCGGCCTCCTTGCGGGCCGCCGCCACCATCGCGTCGGCCTGCTCCTCGGCCGCGGCGGTGGTCGCCAGCGCGGTGGTCTGGGCGTCCTCGCCGAGCTGTTCGGCGTCGGCGAAGGCGCGCTCCAGCACGGACTTGGCCTGGTCCCGGGTGGCCTTGTCGAACTGCTCGGCCGCCTCCCGGGTGTCCCGGTCGTACTCCTCGGCGCGGGCCCGCGTGGAGCTGTCGAAGTCCTCCGCCAGCGTGCGGGTGGCCAGCGCGTACTCCTCCGCCTCGGCGCGCAGCGCCGCCGCGAACTCCTCCGCCTCGGCCAGCGCGGCCGCGGCCCGCTCCTCGGCCTCGGCGACGGCCCTGCGGGCCTGCTCCTCGGCGTCCGCCCGGCACTGCCCGGCGAAGTCCAGCGCGGACTGCCGCTCGGCCTCGGCCTCGGCGCGCAGCTCGGTGTCGTAGGCCTGCGCTCCGGTCCGCAGCTTGGTGTCGTACGCCTGTGCCTCGGCCCGCTCGCGGGCGATGGCGACGGCTGCGCGCTCCCGGTCCTCGGCCAGTTCGGCGGCGGTGGACTCGCGCAGCTCGGCGGCCTCGCGCTCGGCGGCGGACCTCAGCTCGGCGATCTGCTGGGACGCGGACTCGTGCAGCCCGGCCACCGACTGACGGACCTCGGAGGCCTCGTCCTCGGCCGCCGCGAGCAGCTCGGCGGCCTGCCGGGTGGCGGCCGCGGTCAGCTCCTCGGCCTCGGCGGCGGCGAGTTCACGCTGCTCGTCGGCGTCCCGGCGCAGCTCGGCCGCGCTCTCCCGGGCCTGCTCCAGCTCCCGGGTGCCCTCGGCGCGCAGCTGCTCGGCGGCGGCCCCGGCCTCGGCGCGGGCCGCCTGTGCGGCGCTCTCGGCCTCGGCCAGTTGCTCGGTGGCGGCGGCCTCGGCGGCGGCCAGCTCCCGCTCGGCGCGCTCGCGCAGCTCGGCGGCGTCCCGCTCGGCGGCGGCCCGCGCCTCGGCGGTCTCGGCGGCGGTGCGCTCGCGCAGCTCCGCGGTCTCGGCGGCGGTGCGCTCGGTGAGGGCGGCGGCCTCCGCGGCGGTGCGCTCGCGCAGCTCGTCCGTCTCCGCGACGGTCCGCTCGCGCAGTTCGGCGGCCTCGGTCTCGGCGCTCTCCCGGTCGGCCTTGGCGGCGGCCAGCAGCTCGCTCGTCTCGGTCTGCTCGCGGAGCAGGCCGGCGGCGGCCTCCTCGCGCTCGCGGCGGCTCTCCTCGCGCAGCGCCTGCGCGGCGGCCTCGGCCTCGGCGAGCTCCTCGCGGGCCCGGTTCCCGGTCTCGGTGCGGTGGCTCTCGGCCCAGGTGCGGGCCTCTTCGCGGGTGTCCTCGGCGGCGGCCTGGGCCTCCGCGCGCAGCTCGGTGTCGTACGCCTGGGCCTGGGCCTGCAGCGACTCGGCGGCGGCCAGCGCCTCGGCCCGCACCCGCTGGTCGAACTCGGCTGCCTCGCGCCGCAGTTCGGCGGTCTCCCGCTCGGCGGCGGCCCGGTTCTCGGCGGCGGCGGCCTTCGCGGCGGCCAGCGCCTCCTGGTGCTGCTGGGCGGCGGTGGCGGCGAGCTTCTCGGCCTCGGACCGGGCCCGGCCGAGCGTCTGCTCCGCGCGGGCCTGGGTCTCGGCGGCCTGCTCGGCGGCCTGCGCGCGCTGGCGCTCGACCTCGGCGGTCGCCCCGGCGCGCAGCTCGTCGGCGTCGGCCTTGGCCCGGGTCAGCAACTCCTCGGCGGTCTTGGCCGACTCCTCGACCTGCACCACGGCCTGGCGGCGGGCCTCGGCGCGGATCCGCTCGGCCTGGGCCTCGGCCTCGGCGCGCAGTTCCTCGGCCTCGGCGCGCAGCCGGGCGGCCTCCTCGTGCATCCGCTCCATCTGCTCGCGGACGGCGGCGGCGTCGTCCAGCGCGGCGTTCTGGGCCTGCTCGACGACGGCCTCGGCCTGCTCGCGCAGCCGCTGGGCCTCGGCGGCGGCCTCCGCGCGGACCCGCTCGGCCTCGGCGGCGGCCTCCGCGCGGGAGGCCTCGGTGTCCCGGGCGGCGCGGCCCAGGATGTCCTCGGCCTGCTTGGCGGCCTTGGCGAGCCGGACGGCGGCGTCCTTCGCGCCCTCGGCGCGGCCGCTCTCCTCGGCCTCGGCGCGCAGCTGCCCGGCGGCGGCCTCGGCCTCGGCGCGCAGGGCCGCGATCTCCCGTTCGGCCTCGGCCCGCAGCTCGGCGATGGCGGTCTCGGCCTCGGTGCGCAGCTGGGTGGCGACGCTCTCGGCGGCGCCGCGCAGCCGTTCGCTCTCCTCGGCGGCGGCGGCCTTGGCGGCCTCGGCCTCGGCCTGGGCGGTGGCGGCGGCGGACTTGATCAGGTCGGCCTCGCGGGTGGCGGCGGCGACCATCCGGGCGATCTCGGCCCGGGCGGTGAGCGAGCGCTGCTCGCTGGCGGCCTCCCCGTCGGCGACCTTCTGCTCGGCGGCGGCCTCGGCCTCGGCCTGCAGGCGCTGGGCGGCGGCCTCGGCCTGGATGCGCAGCTCGGTGGCCTCGCGGCGGGCCCGTTCGGCCTCCGCCTCGACCTCGGCGCGCAGCCGCTCTATCTCGGCCTGGGCCTGGGACAGGGCGGCGGCGGCGCGCTCCTGGTCGGCCTGGACCCGCTGCTTGAGGGCGGTGATCTCGGCCTGCGCGGCGGCGAGCTGCCGCTCGGCGGCGGCCTGGGCGCCGGCCAGCTGCTGCTGGGCCTGGTTGGCGGCGCTGCCGCGCATCTCCTCGGCGGCGGCGCTGGCCTGCTGGGCCTGCTCGGAGGCGGCCCGCAGCAGACGTTCGGCGTCGGTCTGGGCGCGCTGGAGGGCGGCCTCGGCGGCGGCGCGGGCCTCGCCGCGGGCGGCGTCGACGTCGGCGGCGGTCTGGGCCCGGGCCTGGTCGGCGAGGGCGGCGGCCTCCGCGCGGGCGGCGGCGACCATCCGCTCGGACTCGGCGCGGGCCTCCTGGAGCAGGCGCTGGGCCTCCTGCTCGGTGCCGGCCCTGGCCTGCTCGGCCCAGTTGACGTTCTCGTTGACGTGGCGCTCGGCGGAGCGGCGCAGCTCGGTGAGCTCGTCCTCCAGCTGGCGGCGCCGGGCGCCGAGCTCGGCCTCCAGCTGCGCGGTGCGCTCGGCGGCCTCGGCCATCAGCCGCTGGGTGGCGGCCTGCGACTCGCGGAACTGGCGTTCGGCGTCCGCGCGCAGCGCCTCGGCCTGCAGCTCGGCGTTGCGCAGGAGCTGTTCGGCCTGGCCGTTGACGGAGTCGAAGGCGCGCGGCTGAGCGAGCTGCCGTCGGGCCTCGTGCAGCTTGGCCCGGAGCACCTCCACCTGGTAGGCGAGGTCCTCGGCATGCTCGATGGTCTTGTCCCGCTCCTTGCGAGCCCGCTCCAACTCGGCCTCGAACTGGGAGAGGTGATCCTCAACCTCGTAGCGGTCGTAGCCCCGCACTCCGCGGTCCCATCCATCTCCTGGTCGCGTCCTCGACCCGGCCGGTCCAGTGGCCCCCGGAATTCCGGGGCCGGACCGGCTGGTCCTTGCAGCCGCGGCTGGTGCCACGGGTCGGAGCCGCCGTGCGGTGGTGCGCGACGGTGTCGCGCTCCGCCGTCCGGGTGGACTCCTGAGCGAACTCTTGCCTTGGGAGAATGGTGACAGATCCGAACTGCGACCGTTCAGCCGTGCCCGCGTAGTGGACTCCCCTGCAACGAGACGAGCCGTCGGATGATCAGCCCCACTCGCGCTCGGCCGTGCCCGCCGGACCGGTCCTCCCCGGAGCATTGGCGCACTTGGGCATTGTAGTGGGCGCGGCGCCGGGGGGAATGGGGGCACCTGTCTTTTCCGAAGTTACCGACGGGTCGGGCCCGAACCGGGTATATGCGGTCAGTGCTCCTGCGGCGCCGCCGAGGTCACCAGCTCGGTCAGCACCCCGCCGCAGTCCTTCGGGTGCAGGAAGGTGATCCGCGAGCCCATCGAGCCGATCCGCGGCTCGTCGTACAGCACCCGAACGCCCTTGGACCGGATGTCCGCGGCCTCGCCGTCGACGTCGGTGGTCCCGAACGCGATGTGGTGCACGCCCTCGCCGTTCTTGGCGAGCCACTTGGCGACCGTGGAGTCCTCGCGGGTGGGCTCCAGCAGCTGCAGGTACGAGGCGCCGCCGTCACCGGTGTCGTTGATCTTCAGCATCGCCTCGCGGACGCCCTGCTCCTCGTTCACCTCGGAGTGGAACACCTCGAAGCCGTAGGTGGCGCGGTAGAACTCCACGGTCCGGTCGAGGTCGAAGCAGGCGATTCCGATGTGGTCGATACGGGTCAGCATGACGGCCTCCGGGGGCACGGTCGGTCGGACGGGGCCACCAGTGCAGCGCATCGCGGCAGGCCGGCGCCACCACGCGGCGTGCGAGCCTGCTCACAATTCACTCGCCGCGACCTGACACGGTGTTGACTGGGCAGTGCCAGTGCCACTGATCACACCCTCGCGCCGGTGACGGCGGGGTTACACGTCAGTACATTGAGCCGCATCCCCACACCCTCTCCTGGCCATGACGCGCGAAGGAGCTCGTCCCATGACTACCTCAGTGATCGTCGCGGGTGCCCGCACCCCGATGGGCCGGCTGCTCGGCTCGCTCAAGGGCTTCTCCGGCGCCGAACTCGGCGGCTTCGCCATCAAGGCCGCGCTGGAGCGGGCGGGCGTGACCGGCGAGCAGGTGCAGTACGTGATCATGGGCCAGGTGCTCCAGGCCGGAGCCGGCCAGATCCCGGCCCGCCAGGCCGCCATCAAGGCCGGCATCCCGATGAATGTCCCGGCGCTGACCATCAACAAGGTCTGCCTCTCCGGTCTCGACGCCATCGCGCTGGCCGACCAGCTGATCAGGGCCGGCGAGTTCGACATCGTGGTGGCCGGCGGCCAGGAGTCCATGACCAACGCCCCGCACCTGCTGCCCAAGTCCCGCGAGGGCTACAAGTACGGCGCGGTCGAGCTGCTGGACGCCATGGCGTACGACGGCCTGACCGACGCCTACGAGAACATCCCGATGGGCGAGTCCACCGAGAAGCACAACACCCGCCTCGGCATCGGCCGCGAGGTGCAGGACCACCTCGCCGCGCTCTCCCACCAGCGCGCCGCCGCCGCCCAGAAGAACGGCGTCTTCGAGGCCGAGATCGTCCCGGTCGAGATCCCGCAGCGCAAGGGCGACCCGGTGCTGTTCGCCCAGGACGAGGGCATCCGCGGCGACACCACGGCCGAGACCCTGGCCAAGCTGCGCCCGGCCTTCACCAAGGACGGCACCATCACCGCCGGCACCTCCTCGCAGATCTCCGACGGCGCCGCCGCCGTGGTCGTGATGAGCAAGGCCAAGGCCGAGGAGCTGGGCCTGAGCTGGATCGCCGAGATCGGCGCCCACGGCAACGTGGCCGGCCCGGACAACTCGCTGCAGTCGCAGCCGTCCAACGCGATCAAGCACGCGCTCTCCAAGGAGGGCCTGGAGGTCGCCGACCTCGACCTGGTCGAGATCAACGAGGCCTTCGCGGCCGTCGCCCACCAGTCGATGAAGGACCTCGGCATCACCGAGGAGAAGGTCAACGTCAACGGCGGCGCGATCGCGCTCGGCCACCCGATCGGGATGTCCGGCGCCCGCGTGGTGCTGCACCTGGCGCTGGAGCTGCAGCGCCGCGGCGGCGGCGTCGGCGCGGCCGCGCTGTGCGGCGGCGGCGGCCAGGGCGACGCCCTGATCGTCCGGGTGCCCAAGGCCTGAGCGGCCGGCCGACACTGACACCGGGGCTGCTCGCCGGGACGACACCGTCCCGGCGGGCAGTCCCGTTCCCGATCGAGGAGCACGCTGATGGTCGATGTCGCCACGCTGGTCGAGCAGGCCAGGGAGGGCCGGCCGCGGGCCGTCGCCCGGCTGATCACGCTGGTGGAGAACGCCGCCCCGCAGTTGCGCGAGGTGATGGCCGCGCTGACCCCGTACACCGGGCAGGCCTACACGGTCGGGCTGACCGGTTCGCCGGGGGTCGGCAAGTCCACCTCGACCTCCGCGCTGGTCTCCGCGTACCGGCGGCTCGGCAAGCGGGTCGGGGTGCTGGCCGTCGACCCGTCCTCGCCGTTCTCCGGCGGGGCGCTGCTCGGTGACCGGGTCCGGATGCAGGACCACGCCACCGACCCGGAGGTGTTCATCCGCTCCATGGCCACCCGCGGCCACCTCGGCGGACTGTCCTGGGCGGCCCCGCAGGCGCTGCGGGTGCTGGACGGGGCCGGCTGCGAGGTGATCCTGGTGGAGACGGTCGGCGTCGGCCAGTCCGAGGTGGAGATCGCCGCCCAGGCCGACACCACGGTCGTCCTGCTGGCACCCGGGATGGGGGACGGCATCCAGGCCGCCAAGGCCGGGATCCTGGAGATCGGCGACGTGTTCGTGGTCAACAAGGCCGACCGCGACGGCGCCGACGCCACCGCCCGCGAGCTCAACCACATGCTCGGCCTCGGCGAGTCCCGCGAGCCGGGGGACTGGCGCCCGCCGATCGTCAAGACGGTCGCCGCCCGCGGCGAGGGCATGGACGAGGTGGTCGAGGCGCTGGAGAAGCACCGCGCCTGGCTGGAGGCCAGCGGCGAACTGGCGGCCCGGCGCCGCCGCCGCGCCGCCGACGAGGTGCAGGCCATCGCGCTGGCCGCGCTGCGGGCCCGGATCGGCGACCTGCGCGGCGACCGGCGGCTCTCGGCGCTGGCCGAGCGGGTCGCCGCGGGCGAACTCGACCCGTACGGCGCGGCCGACCAGCTGGTCGCCGACCTGACGGGCGCCTGAGCGCCGGGCCGCAGGACCGGGCCGGGCCCCGGCCCGGTCAGCCCCGGCCGCGGAGGTTGCGCAGGTGCTCGGCGACGGGCGCCAGCGCCTGGTACATCGCGTCGATCTGCTCCGGTGTGAAGCGGTCGACGAAGTGCTGCCGGACGCTGCGGACGTGGTCCGGGGCGACCTTCTGCATGGTGTCCCAGCCGAGCTCGGTGAGGTTGGCGTAGAGGCCGCGGCGGTCGCCGGGACACTCCTGGCGCAGGACCAGGCCGGCTGCCTCCATCCTGGTGATCTGGTGCGAGAGCCGGCTCTTGGACTGGAGGGTCGCGGTGGCCAGGTCGGTCATCCGCATCCGCCGGTCCGGGGCCTCGGAGAGCACCACCAGGATCTCGTAGTCGTTGATGGCGAGGTTGTGCGGCTGCAGTTCCCGGCCGAGCTGGTAGTCGAGGAGCTTGCTGACCTCCAGATGGGCACGCCAGAACCGCTGCTCCGCGGCGGTGAGCCAGGGGGTCTCCGCCTCGGACTCGGAGGCGGAGACCGCCGGCGCTTCGGTCAGGTTCGTTTCCATGGCGCCAGCATAACCCGGATTGTTAAAAGTTGTACAATGTAGCACGGGCCGGTCGGCCGTGGCTCAGAGCCCGAACCGGCGGCCCAGGTCGCCGAGGTTGCCGAGGCCCGGGATGTTCACGTTCGGCAGCTGCTGCTGCCCGTGCCCGCCCGGCTGCTGGTGCGGCACGCCGCTGCCGGGTACGCCGGCCTCCGCGTGCACCACGCCCACCGAGCGCTCGGCCATCAGCGTCTCGGTCGACTGCAGCAGCACCTGCCCGGCCCCGATGAACTCGAACTGGTGCTCCTCGCCGGAGGCGCCGCCGAGCCCGGTCAGGTGGCGCAGGCCGCCGATCAGACCGTGCATGTAGCCGTGGTCGTAGTGGTGGCACGGAGCGGGGCAGTCCGCCCAGCCGACCAGCGCCTGCGGGTCGACCCGGATCGGCGGCTCGACGAAGTGCACCGGCCCGTTGGAGGCCGCCACGAACTTGCCGGTGCCGATCAGCGTGAGGAAGCCCGGGATGATCGACTGCTTCAGCTTCAGGGTCGGCTCGAAGGCCAGCAGGTTGCCCGAGCGGACCGTCAGGTTGCCGTTCTCCAGGTCGTAGGAGTTCAGGTCGAACGCCCGGTCGGCCAGCAGCAGCTTGCCGCGGCCCTCGGCGACCACCCAGTCCGAGGCGTGCAGCGGGGAGTTGAAGTTCCGCTCCAGCATCTGGTCGATCACCCCGCGGCCGATGCCCGAGAAGCGCATGTCGCCGTAGTAGGCGATCATCTTGCCCTTCTGCAGGTAGTACGCGCCGTTGAGGTCCACCGAGAAGGCGTACGGGTTGACGTTGTCGTTCACCGGCAGGGTGTGCGCGTCGTGCACGGTCGGGCCCTCGGTGCCCGGCGCGGCGTACGGCAGCGGGGCGCCGTACGCGCCCTGCGGCGGCTGGCCGTAGGGCTGCTGCGGCGGCGGGGCGCCGTAGGGCTGGCCGGGCATGGCGGCCTGGGTCTGCTGGTACGCCTGGTCGTAGCCCTGCTGCGGGTACGGCGGCTGCCCCGGCTGCGGCTGGCCGTACGGCTGCGGCGGCTGGCCGTAGGGCTGCTGGGGCGGGTACGGCTGCTGGCCGTACGGGGGCTGCGGCGGGTAGGACATCAGAGCTTCTCCTCGCTCGCCTGCACGTACACCACGCCGTGGCCGGACAGCTCCAGCTGGAACGCCTCGCCCGAGCCGCGGCCCACCATGTCGCGCCAGCCCAGCGCGCTGGACAGCTTGTTGGTCACCTGGCCGCGGTGCGCGACGTACGCCTGCGGGTCGACGTGCACCGGCTGGCCGGGGCCGATCGGCAGCTCGAACACGCCGCCGTGCGCCATCACGGCGACCGAGCCGTGGCCGTCGAGCTTGGTGGTGAACAGGCCCTGGCCGGTCACCTGGCCGCGGACGATGCCCATCACGCCGCCCTGCTGGCCCATGAACATGGTCGACTGCTGCAGCGAGCCGTCGAACGCGAGCAGCCGGTCGGCCTCCACGTAGAGGGTGTCGCCGGTCAGGTCGATCACCTGGACGTTGTGGCCGCCGTGGCCGAACATCACCTTGCCGTGGCCCTCGACGGTCATCAGCGGGGTGTCCTCGTTGGCCACCCGGCGGCCGATCATCGAAATCACACCGCCCTGGCCGCCCATCACGTTGGGCGTGAAGGAGACCTCGCCGGTGTACGCGAGCATGGCGCCGCGCTGGCTGAAGACCTTCTGGCCGGGCAGCAGCTGAGCCTCGACCATCTTGTTGTTGATCTTGTTGAACGGCATCAGACGTCACCCCCGAAGGTCATCTTCTCGGAGGGCTGCACGTAGACCAGGCCCTCGCCGGCGAACTCCACCTGCATCGCCTCGCCGCCGCCCTCGCCGATCAGCGTGGTCCAGCCCGCACCCGACTTCAGGCTGCGGTTGAGGTTTCCGGTGTGCGCGATGTACGCGCCCGGGTCGACCCGCAGCGGGGTGCCCTGGGTCACCCGCAGGATGATCGCCGGACCGCGGGAGGTGAGCGCCGCCCAGCCGTGTCCCTCCACCTTGGTGGTGAACAGGCCGTTGCCGGACGCCATCCCGTTGAGGCCGGTGAAGCTGGTGCCGGTGTGCAGGGTCGCCTCGGTGCAGAGCAGGTTCTCGGCCTCGACGTAGAGCGTCTCGCCGTTCAACCGCACCAGGTTGACCTCGCTGGCCTTGTCGGCGAAGAAGCAGGTGCCCTGCCCCTTCACCTCCATCACCACCATCTGTTCACCGGTCAGCCTGCGGGTGACCATGCCCCGCAGCCCGTCGCCGCCACCGGAGAGCTTCTTGAAGCCCATCTGCCCGGTGTAGGCGACCATCGTCCCGTTACGTGCTTTGACGGTGTCGCCCGTCATGTCGACGGCGAGCACCTTGGACCCTTGGAGTCGAAACTGTGCCACCGGGCGAATGTAACGGCAGCGGGCCCCCTGCGGGGAGAGGGCTCGGGGCATTCGGTACCCAGCTGCGACAGAAGGCGGCGCTATGCCCGGATTTGTCCGGGTGATCAGGCCTTGACAGGCACCGCACCGGCCGACTGCTCGACCTCCAGCAGCGAGGCCGAGTGCCGCTCGGCCTCGAAGGCGGCGTGCCCGCCGCGCAGCCCGAACAGCCGCTTGGAGAGCAGGATCCACAGCACCGCGACGACGTTGAGCAGCAGCGTGCAGATCTTCAGCACGCTGATGTGCTGGGTCAGCTCGTAGACCTCGATCGGCAGGAAGGCGGCGGTGGCGACCACGGCCAGGTACTCCGCCCAGCGCCGGTTCATCCACAGGCCGACCGCCTCGACGATCTCGATCACGGCGTAGGCCACCAGACCGGCCGCCAGCAGCAGCAGCGTCCGGTGCTCGTGGCCGAACGCCTTGCGGACGGTGTCCACCACCGGCGAGTGCTCCAGGTCCCAGTGGAAGTGGTCGGCCACCGGCCGGAAGACGGTCAGGTTCTCGTCGAAGATCCGCTGGACCGCGTCCTGGCTGTTGGAGAACTTCCACACCGCCCACGCCGCGACCAGCACCAGCAGTCCGCGCAGCCCCCGCTCGACCGCCAGGAAGCGCAGGATGAACAGGTCCCGCAGCGCCCGGCCGCGCGGCACCAGCGGCGCGTCCTCGGCCGGGCCCGCGCCGTGCGGCTCGCCCAGCGCGAAGTCGCCGCAGCGCAGGCAGCGCCAGGCGTCGCCGAGCGCGGTGTGCGCGCGCAGCCGCTCGCGCAGCTCCGGCTCGGTCGGCGCGTACGTGGTGTGGCCGCGCCGGGAGCAGGTCCGGCGGTCCCAGTCGAGCGTGAACATCTGGCAGTGGCCCCCGTATCCGTGGCGGGCCTGTCCGTCAGACCGCGCGCCAGCAGGATAGGGGGGACGGGGGCCCGGACCCGAGCCGGCCACGCGATCCGTGGCCCGGCTGTGACGAAGGCCGCGCCGCCGGCCGGCGGCGGGACCCGCCCGGGGACCGGGCGTGCGGTCGGTGATAATGGGTGGCGGCTTGTGCGTCGGTTCACAAGCGCCCCGCCCCGTCGGCACGTCGACCGCCCCGTGAGGAACCCACCGTGAAGAGCAGCGCCGTCCACCGCCTGCGCCTTGTCTCCGGCCCCGAGGGCCTGTCCTTCATCCTGCTGCTGGTCTGCTCGGTGCTCAAGCGCACCACCAGCTTCAACGCCGTGCCGGTGATGGGCATGGTGCACGGCGTGCTGTTCATCCTCTACCTGGTGTTCCTGGCGCTCGCCTGGCAGAAGCAGCGCTGGGACGCCAAGCGCGGCATCGTGCTGTTCGTGCTCTCGGTGCTGCCCACCGGCGGGTTCTTCGCCGAGCGGATGCTGGCCAAGGAGGAGCGCGGCGAGGCCCCGGCCGCTCAGCGGCAGGCGCCGGCCGCGGCCTGAGACCGCCACCGGGAATTGGCGCAGCGGCCGGGTCCTCCCTGATGGAGATCCCGGCCGCCGCGGGTATGCGGGGCGCCGTCGGCGTCAGTTGACGTTGACGGCCTTCCAGGCCGCCGCCACCGCGTTGTACTCGGTGGAGGCCGCGCCGTACAGGTCCTTGGCCGCGTTCAGGGTCGCGGTGCGGGCGGCCTTGTAGTTGGTGGTCGACGTCATGTAGACGGTCAGCGCCCGGTACCAGATCTTGGCGGCCTTGTCCCGGCCGATGCCGGTGACGGCGGTGCCGGTGTAGGTCGGGCTGTTGTAGCTGACGCCGTTGATCACCTTCGCGCCGCTGCCCTCGGACAGCAGGTAGAAGAAGTGGTTGGCGACGCCGGACGAGTAGTGGACGTCCTTGTTGCCGACGGTGGAGGACCAGTAGTCGGCGGAGGCGCCGTCCTTGGAGGGCTTGTCCATGTACCGCAGCGGGGTGCCGTTGCCGTTCAGGTTGAGCCGCTCGCCGATCAGGTAGTCCGGGGTGTCGGTGGGCAGGTTGGCGTAGAACTCGACCATGGTGCCGAAGATGTCGCTGGTGGCCTCGTTGAGGCCGCCGGACTCGCCCGAGTAGTTCAGGCCCGCGGTGGCGGAGGTCACGCCGTGGGTCATCTCGTGGCCGGCCACGTCGATGGCGGTCAGCGGGTGGGTGTTCCCGGAGCCGTCGCCGTAGGTCATGCAGAAGCAGCCGTCGTCCCAGAACGCGTTCACGTAGTTGGTGCCGTAGTGCACCTTGCTGTACGCGCCGACGCCGTTGTTCTTGATGCCGTTGCGCCCGTGCACGTTCTTGTAGTAGTCCCAGGTGGTGGCCGCGCCGAACTGGGCGTCCACGGCGGCCGACTGGCCGTTGGAGGCCTGGCCGTTGCCCCAGATGTTGTCGGCGTCCGTGTAGAGGGTGCCGTTCTTGTCGACGGTGTACATCCCGCCGCGGGTGTTGTCCTTCAGCTGGTAGGTGCTGCCGGTGTAGTTGGTGGTCAGCGTCACCGTGCCGTCGAACACGCCGTAACCGGTGCCGGTGGCGTTGGAGGTGTGGATCTGCTCGTCGCTGGAGAGCAGCTCTCCGGTGGCGGCGTCGGTGACCAGCAGCTGGCTGCTCGGGGTGCCGTCGGCGCGGATGCCCCCGACGGTGGTCCGGTAGGCGAGGCGCGGGGTGCCGGAGGCGGCCCAGACCACCAGCTGGGCGGTGCCGGCCCGGCCGGCCGAGGCGAGCGCGGGCTCGTCGGCGTCCCTGGCGGTCCCGACGGTGGCCTGCACCGCGCCGGCCGCGGCCGCGGAGGCCTGGGCGGCGGTGAGCTTCGGGCTGAGCGTGGCGGGGGCGACCGAGCCCTGGACGGCGCGGTCGACGGACTTCACGGTGCCCTTGGCGTCCTGGTGGACCACCAGGTCGCCGCCGAGCACCGGCAGGCCGCCGAAGGTGCGCTCGTAGCGCAGGTGGCGGGTGCCGTCGGCGTCGACGACGGCGTCCTTGGCGACCAGCTTCTCCTGGGAGCCGAGGCCGAGGGCCTTGGCGGCGGCGGGCGCCTGGGCGTCGGCCTGCGCGATCAGCGTGGCCCGCTGCTGGGCGGCCACCGGTGCGGGGGAGGCCTCGGCCAGGCCGGCACCGACCTGGATCGCGCTGGCCAGGATCGCCGAGGCGGAGAGGACGGCGCCGACTGTCAGCTTTCGCTTCACGTGCGGATTCCTTCCGGATCAACCGCGTGTGCGCGGTCGCGCCTCGTTCCGGGGCACCGGGGTTAGTGCCAGCGGGGCGGAACGGACGCTGACGTGCTGCTCCGTGCGGTCAGGGGCGTCCACCGGGGGTGGGGGTGGCGGACCGCCCCGACGGGGCTGGGCATTAGCATGACAATTCAGTTCGTCAAATGACAGGTCTGCGGTAACAATTGGCAGAATCCGATCGGCCCCGCGGTGGCCGGCACCCGGCGATACCGGACGCACCGCGGGCGGCGCGGCGGCCGGGCCTCCCCTCCGGAGGGCCCGGCAGCCGCGCGTCCTTGGGCCGGTCCTGGCGTCGCGTCAGTTGACGTTGACGCCGGACCAGGCAGCCGCGACCGCCTTGTACTCGGTGGAGGTCGCGCCGTACAGGTCCTTGGCCGCGTTCAGGGTCGCGGTCCGAGCGGCCTTGTAGTTGGTGGTGGAGGTCATGTAGACGGTCAGCGCGCGGTAGTAGATCGCCGCCGCCTTGTCCCGGCCGATGCCGGTGACCGTGGAGCCGTTGGAGGTCGGGCTGTTGTAGCTGACGCCGTTGATGGTCTTGGCGCCGCTGCCCTCCGCGAGCAGGTAGAAGAAGTGGTTGCCGACGCCCGAGGAGTAGTGGACGTCCTTGTTGCCGACGGTGGAGGACCAGTAGTCCGCCGAGCCGCCGTCCTTGGAGGGCTTGTCCATGTAGCGCAGCGGGGTGCCGTCGCCGTTGATGTTGATCAGCTCGCCGATCAGGTAGTCCGGCTTGTCGCTGGGCAGGTTGGCGGAGAACTCGACCATGGTGCCGAAGATGTCGCTGGTGGCTTCGTTGAGGCCGCCGGACTCACCGGAGTAGTTCAGGCCCGCGGTGTTGGCGGTGACGCCGTGCGTCATCTCGTGGCCCGACACGTCCAGCTCGGTCAGCGGGTGGCTGTTGCCGTCACCGTCGCCGTACGTCATGCAGAAGCAGGAGTCGTCCCAGAACGCGTTCACGTAGTTCTTGCCGTAGTGCACCCGGCTGTACGCGCCGACGCCGTCGCCGCGGATGCCGAGCCGGCCGAACGAGTTCTTGTAGTAGTCCCAGGTCGCGGCCGCGCCGAACTGGGCGTCCACGGCGGCGGACTGGGTGTTGGAGGCGGCGCCGGTGCCCCAGGCGTTGTCGGCGTCGGTGTAGAGGGTGCCCTTGCCGGAGGTCTTGTTGGCCAGGTTGGTGGTGTACATCCCGCCGCGGCCGGCGTCCTTCAGCTGGTACGTCGAACCCGACTGGGTGGTGGTCAGCGGCACGCTGCCGACGAACACGCCCTTGCCGGTGCCGGCCGCGGTCTGCACCTGCTCGTGGCTGGACAGCACCTCGCCGGTGGCGGCGTCGGTGACCAGCAGCTGGCTGCTCGGGGTGCCGTCGGCGCGCAGGCCCTTGACGGTGGTCTGGTAGGCCAGGCGCGGGGTGCCGGAGGTGGCCCAGACCACCAGTCGGGCGCCGCTCGGGGCCTCGACCGAGACCAGCGCGGGCTCGTCCGCGTCCTTGGTGATCCCGACGGTGGCCTGCACCGCGCCGGCGGCCTTCCCGGCCGCCTGCTCGGCGGAGAGCTTCGGGGTGGCGGTCGCGGGGGCGACCGAGCCCTGGACGGCGCGGTCGACCGACGTCACCGCACCCTTGGCGTCCTGGTGCACGACCACGTCGCCGCCGAGCACCGGCAGGCCGCCCAGGGTGCGCTCGTAGCGCAGGTGGCGGGCGCCGTCCGCGTCGACGACGGCGTCCTTGGCGACCAGCTTCTCCTGGGCGCCGAGACCGAGGGCCTTGGCCGCGGCGGGCGCCTGGGCGTCGGCCAGGGCGATCAGGTCGGCGCGCTGGCCGGCGGCCGGGAGCCCGAAGGCGGTCACCGGCGCGGCCTGGGCGACGCCCGCGCTGACCTGGATCACGCCGGCGAGCAGCGCAGAGGCAGAGAGAACGGCTCCGACTGTCAGCTTTCGCTTCACGTACGGATTCCTTCCGGATCAACCGCGAGTGCGCGGTCGCGCCTCGCTCCGGGGCACCGGACCTGGTGCCTGCTGGGGCGGAACGGACGCTGACGTGCTGCTCCGTGCGGTCAGGGGCATTCGCCGGGGTGGGGGTGGCGATGCTCCAACGGGGCTGGCCAGAAGCATGACAATCAAGCTGATCAAATGACAGGTCTGCAGCAAGAGTTGGCCATGTCCCGCCAGCTCAGACCGCCGGCGCGATCGCGCGGCGGCTGCCCGTCGGACCGGTCAAATGCGGGCAAAGAGCCGTCCTGGGCAGGGGTTTCGGCCCGAACAGTGGCTGAACAGCAGTCGAATTCCGGCAACTCCGTTGACAGAACTGAATATTGCCCGAATATAAACAGCTTTGAATGGGCTGGTTCGGACCAGGAAATTGCTGGCGTGATCCCGCCAAGGGTCGGTCTTGTCCACCATCGTGGACACCTGCTACCCGGCCGCCCGGCCGCCGGTACGGTGGGACGGTGGCCAAGCCCCTCGCACTCGACTTCGACCCGATCGCCCGCGCCGACGAGCTCTGGAAGCGCCGGTGGGGAAGCGTCCCCGCCATGTCGGCGATCACCTCGGTGATGCGCGCGCACCAGATCCTGCTGTCCCGGGTGGACGCGGTGGTGAAACCGTACGGGCTGACCTTCGCCCGCTACGAGGCGCTGGTGCTGCTCACCTTCAGCCGGACCGGGGAGCTCTCGCTCTCCAAGATCGGCGAGCGGCTGATGGTCCACCCCACCAGCGTCACCAACACCGTCGACCGCCTGGAGCGGGCCGGCCTGGTCGCCCGCCGCCCCAATCCGCTGGACGGCCGCGGCGTGCTCGCCTCGATCACCGCGCGCGGCCGCGAGGTGGTGGAGGAGGCCACCCGGGAGCTGATGGCCGTCGACTTCGGCCTGGAGGGGTACGACGAGGACCAGTGCCACCAGGTGTTCGACCTGCTGCGGCCGCTGCGGGTGCGGGCCGGCGACTTCGCCGACCCCGAGCAGGCCTGAGCGCCGCAGCCGCGCACGGGGGTCCGTGCGGGTGTCCGTGCGGGGGCCCGGACGGGGGCGGCCGTGAAGGCGGCTACCCTCGATGCAGCGGTGTGCGGACTCCCGGCGCGCCGCCCGATCAGGCCGAGCGAGGTAGGAAGAACATGAAGGCGACCCCCCTGCTGGGCTGGTACCGGGCCCTGGCGATCGCGACCGGTGTGGCGCTGCTGGTGTTCTGCGGCTTCATGGTGGCGAAGTACGGCTTCTCCACCGCCGAGGACGCCACCACCTACGTGGCGATGCTGCACGGCTACCTCTACATCGGGTACTTCGTGGTGACCTTCCTGCTCGGGCAGAAGCTCCGCTGGCCGCTCGGCCGCCTGGTCTTCACGCTGGCCGCCGGCTGCATCCCGTTCGCCTCCTTCGTGGCGGAGCGCCGGGTGGTCCGCGAGGCCGCCGGCAGCCTGCCCGCCGACGAGGCCCGGCAGCCCGCCGGGGTCTGATCCGTCTGCTCCTCGGGGCGCGCCTCCCGCCGGTCGGGGGGCGCGCCCTTCTCGTGCTCCGGGACCGGCCCGGCCCCCGTTCGGGGCCTTCGGCGGGTCGGGCATCGACAGATACTAGGACGTCCGAGTACTTTGGAACGGCGTCCCACCGGACGTCCTACTGGCCGATCCGCCCCGAGACCCCGGGCGGCCGCACGGAGTGGAGTTCGCAGTCATGGACGCCGACGAGATCGAGGCCGGCCGCCAGCGCTGGCAGCAGCGCTACGACAAGGCCCGCAAGCGCGACGCGGACTTCACCACCCTGAGCGGCGACGAGGTCGAACCGGTCTACGGCCCGGCCGCCGGCCTGCCGTACGAGGGGTTCGAGCGGATCGGCTGGCCCGGCGAGTACCCGTTCACCCGCGGCCTGCACCCCACCGGCTACCGCGGCCGCACCTGGACCATCCGGCAGTTCGCCGGCTTCGGCAACGCCGAGCAGACCAACGAGCGCTACCGGATGATCCTGGAGGCCGGCGGCGGCGGCCTCTCGGTCGCCTTCGACATGCCCACCCTGATGGGCTACGACTCCGACGACGGCCGCTCGCTCGGCGAGGTCGGCCACTGCGGCGTCGCCATCGACTCGGCCGCCGACATGGACATCCTGTTCCGCGGCATCCCGCTCGGCGAGGTCACCACCTCGATGACCATCAGCGGGCCGGCGGTGCCGGTCTTCTGCATGTACCTGGTCGCGGCCGAACGCCAGGGCACCGACCCCGGCGTGCTCAACGGCACCCTGCAGACCGACATCTTCAAGGAGTACATCGCCCAGAAGGAGTGGCTGTTCGCCCCCGAGCCGCACCTGCGGCTGATCGGCGACCTGATGGAGTACTGCCAGGCCAACATCCCGGCGTACAAGCCGCTCTCGGTCTCCGGCTACCACATCCGCGAGGCCGGGGCGACGGCCGCGCAGGAGCTGGCGTACACCCTCGCGGACGGCTTCGGCTACGTCGAGCTCGGCCTCTCCCGCGGCATGGACGTGGACGACTTCGCGTCCGGGCTGTCCTTCTTCTTCGACGCCCACCTGGACTTCTTCGAGGAGATCGCCAAGTTCCGGGCCGCCCGGCGGATCTGGGCCCGCTGGATGCGCGACCACTTCGGCGCCAAGACCGACAAGGCGCAGTGGCTGCGCTTCCACACCCAGACCGCAGGGGTGTCGCTCACCGCGCAGCAGCCGTACAACAACGTGGTGCGCACCGCCGTCGAGGCCCTGTCCGCGGTGCTCGGCGGCACCAACTCGCTGCACACCAACGCCCTCGACGAGACCCTGGCACTGCCCTCCGAACAGGCCGCGGAGATCGCCCTGCGGACCCAGCAGGTGCTCATGGAGGAGACCGGCGTCACCAACGTCGCGGACCCGCTCGGCGGCTCCTGGTACGTCGAGGCGCTCACCGACCGGATCGAGGCGCAGGCCGAGGAGATCTTCCAGCGGATCCTCGACAAGGGCCGCGCCGACCACCCGATCGGGCCGATCACCTCCGGCATCCTGCGCGGCATCGAGGAGGGGTACTTCACCGGCGAGATCGCCGAGGCCGCCTTCCAGTACCAGCGCTCGCTGGAGAAGGGCGACAAGCGGGTCGTCGGCGTCAACTGCCACCCTGGCAGCGTCACCAAGGAACTGGAGATCCTCCGGGTCAGCCACGAGGTCGAACGCGAGCAGGTCCGGGTGCTCGGCACCCGCAAGGCCGCCCGCGACGACGCCGCCGTCAAGGCCGGCCTCGCCGACATGCTCGCCGCGGCCCGCTCGGGCGAGAACATGATCCCCCCGATGCTGCGCGCGGTACGGGCCGAGGCGACCCTGGGCGAGATCTGCCACGCCCTCCGCGACGAGTGGGGCATCTACCGCGAGAACGCCTCCTTCTGACCACGGGAAGCGTCGTCGGGGGGTCCATCAGGGGCGCGGGGAACTGCGCGAGGGCGGGAGGGCACTGGGCTTCAGGCGGCGTCGGACGGTTCCATGCGGGGCCGTTCCGGGCTGTGGGGTCCGTGCCCTCCCACCGCGCGCAGTTCCTCGCGCCCCCGGCTGTACGCCGCGTCTTTCAGGGGCGACGGGGTGTTCCTCAGGGGCGCGGGGCTGCGTGAGGGCGGGAGGAGACCAGGCTGTAGACGGCTTCGGACGGTTCCATGCGGGGCCGTTCCGGGCTGTGAGGCCCGTACCCTCCCACCGCGCGCAGTTCCTCGCGTCCCCGCCGTACGCCGCGTTCTCAAGGGCGCTGGGGTGTTCTTCAGGGGCGCGGGGAACTGCGCGAGGGCGGGAGGAGACCGGGCTGTAGACGGCGTCGGACGGTTCCATGCGGGGCCGTTCCGGGCTGTGGGGTCCGTGCCCTCCCGCTGCGCGCAGTTCCTCGCGTCCCTGAAGGATGCCCGTGCCCCGGTGTGTCAGGGGTGGGGGGTCTCGGCGAGGGCTGCGGTGAGGCCGGGGAGGGGGCTGAGGAGGAGGGTGGTGAAGCGGCGGATCCAGGCGGGGCTGATCGGCTCGCCGCTGACCAGCATCCGGTGCTCCACCGTCCCCGCGATGGTGTCGAAGATGATGTCGATCTCCTCGCAGGCGGTGTCCTCGTCCCGGTCGGGGTCGAGTTCGCCGCGGGCCTGAGCGTTGGCCCGCCCGAGCTGCACCAGGTGCTTCTGCGGGTCGACGATCCGTTCCCGGATCCGCCGCCGCAGCTGCGGGTCCCGGCTGCCCTCGGCGAACAGCGCGAGCAGCGCGGCCTGTGTCTCCGGCCGGGCGAGCAGGTCCGCGAACTGCGCGACCACGGCTTCGATGTCGGCCTGCAGGCTGCCGAGGTCGGCGATCTCCAGTTCGTCGAAGAGGCTCGCGACGGCGTCCACCACCAACTCGTTCTTGGAGGGCCAGCGCCGGTAGAGGGTGGTCTTGGCGACGCCCGCGCGGGTGGCGACGTGCCCCATGGTGAGCCCGCCCCAGCCGATCTCGGCGAGGGCGGCCCGGGTGGCGTCGAGGATGGCCCGGTCGGCGGTGGCGCTGCGCGGCCGTCCCTTGCCGCGGCTGGGCACGTCGACGGCCGCCTCGTCCGTGGGGGAGGCGGGAGCCGTGGCGGCCTGCTGCGGGGTGGTGGGCTGCGGGGTGGTGGGGGCCACCGAGCCTCCTTGCGTCGTGCGGTCTACCGAGCGCGTTCTACCGATAAGTAACTTTTCGGGACTGCCACCGTAGCGACCGTCCGCGGGGGCCCGCAGCGGGGTGGGCCGGGAAAGTGGGGCAGCTCACGTCGGTACGGGCCGAGGGGGACTTGCGGGACCGGCCCGGGTTGCAGATACGCTACGACTCGTAGCGAAAGAGCGACAACCACGCGCCCCGGCCCACGGGATCGGGCGGGCGCGGGTGCGGGTGGGGATCCGCACCGGTACGCACGGCTACACGGGATGAGCAGGAGCCCGCAGCGCGGCGGGCGGCAGGGGCGGGGACGGTTCGGCACGTTCTTTCCGGGCGGTTGGCGCCCGTCATCCGCGTCGACGGGGGAGGATGGTGCCATGCAGTCACGGAATTCGCGTCTCAACAGCTCCGCCCTGCGCGGCGCGGTCGACCTCGCCGCCGTCAAGGCCGCCGGCGAGGCAGCTCAGAAGGCCGAGCAGGCCAGGGCCGAGCGGGCCCGTCAGGCCGCCGCCTCCGGGGTCGACCCCGTCGCGCCGGCGTTCCCGCTGGTCATCGATGTCACCGAGGAGACCTTCGAGACGGAGGTCGTCCAGCGGTCGGCCGAAGTACCGGTGGTGATCGACTTCTGGGCCGAGTGGTGCGGCCCGTGCAAGCAGCTGAGTCCGATCCTGGAGCGACTGGCCGAGGAGTACGCCGGCCGGATCGTGCTCGCCAAGATCGACGTGGATGCCAACCAGCTGATCGCCCAGCAGTTCGGCATCCAGGGCATCCCCGCCGTGATGGCGGTGGTGGCCGGCCAGCTCGTCCCGCTGTTCCAGGGCGCCGAGAACGAGGCCAACGTCCGGAAGATCATCGACCAGCTGATCGCCGTCGCCGAGCAGCGCTTCGGCATCGTCGGCGGCCAGGCCGGCGGGCCGGGCCCGGACGGCGGGTCCGAGGCAGCCGAAGGCGCGGCCGCACCGCGGGTGCCGGCCGATCCGGCGCTGGAGGCGGCGCACGACGCGCTGGACCGCGGTGACCTGGGCGGCGCCATCCAGGCGTACCAGAACGTGCTCGCCGACCGGCCCGGCCATGTCGAGGCCAAGCTGGGTCTGGCCCAGGCGCAGCTGCTGCGCCGGGTGGAGACCATGGACCCGCAGGCGGTCCGGGCGGCGGCCGCGGCCGATCCGAAGGACGTCGCCGCGCAGCTGGAGGCGGCCGACCTGGACCTGGTGGGCGGTCATGTCGAGGACGCGTTCGGGCGGCTGGTGTCGACCGTGGCGCGGACCTTCGGCGAGGACCGGGACACCGTCCGGCTGCGGCTGCTGGAGCTGTTCGAGGTGATCGGCGCGGAGGACCCGAGGGTGGCCGCGGCGCGTACCGCACTGGCCCGCGTGCTGTTCTGACGACGGCTCCGGTGGCACGGCGGATGACCTGCGGTGTCGCCGGTGATTTGGCGACATTCCCGCCGCACCCGCAGAGCTTTATCAAATCTTGACAGAACCCCTCCCCGGTGACCACAGGTGACCGGGGAGGGGTGTTTCATTCCTGTTTCGTGCGGATTTCTGCGCCACAAATTCTCCAGAATGTCACTCTGGGTAGTCGCGCCTTCGATTCCACGATCATCGGCACCTGTTGTTGGATTACCCGTCAGTAACGCACCCCTTGTGCTTCGCCCGGGATTCAAGCAGCATCGGCGACGCCCGGTCCCTCATCCGAGGGATCCCCACCGGGCAGCCGCCGGCCCCGGCCGGTGTCTGGAGGACAGGGGGGTAGCCGCAGATCCCACACCGCGGCTCCTGGCCTCATGTCGGTCGCGCAGCCCGTGCGGCCGTCGGTTGTCGCTCGGGGGTGATCGCCGAGACCGTCCCCCAGGGCGGTCGGGCGCTCTCCGTTACCGAGGACGTAGCTCTCTCCCATCCCGGGCCGGGCCAGTGCGGGACGCACCGGATCCAGGCCGGAGATGTACGTCCTAGAAGGAGGACTGCATGTCCCAGACTTTCGGCAAGACGCGCTGGCGTCGCTTCGCCGTCGTGATGGTCCCCAGCATCGCCGCGACCGCCGCCATCGGTGTCAGCCTGGCCAACAGCGCCCTGGCTGCCTCGTTCAGCGTGTCGGGCCAGAGCTTCAAGGTCACCGCTGCCGACCTGGACGGCACCGGCTTCTCGCAGTTCGGCGGTGTCGACTTCGAGGCCAACGGCACGCCGCACCCGGTCGCCATCTCGTCGTTCGACCACGCCACCATCAAGGGCCTGTGCCAGTCGGTCGTCACCGACCTCGGCCCGCTCGGCAAGTGGACCCTGGTGCTGAACGCCGGCAACGGCGACAAGGCGGTCGACGCCAAGCAGCTGCTGATCGACCTGAACCAGCTCAACGCGGACGCCGAGTTCACCAACATCAACATCGGCCAGGACGCGTCCACCCTCCCGTCCGGTGACGGCACCGCGCTCGGCAAGCTGAAGGCCTCGGGCGGCAAGCTGCCGACCGGCGCCCAGGGCTTCGCCCAGGCCGCGGACCGGGCGCACCTGAGCGGCGTGCAGCAGACCGCCTGGGCGACCTCGGCGGGCACGTTCACGCTGAACGGCCTGAAGCTCAACATCAACAAGGGCTCCGGCGCCGGCGTCGAGTGCTACTAAGCCCCTCCTGACGGTGCGCCGGCCCGGCGCACCGTCCTGACGGGCCCTGCGGTCGGGGTGGGCGTTCACCGCCACCCCGACCGTGTCGTCAAGTCCCAACCTCGTAGACGTCGAGGAGCTGCACCATGTCCAGCGCAACCGCCGAAGCCTGGCCCGAGTCCACGCCGGGCCACCGGAGGGTACGGATGGGATTCCGTGCCTGGCGCCGTACCCGGCCTTTCTGGGGCGGCCTGCTGGCAATGCTGGCCGGCGTCCCGATCCTCTACTTCCCTTACGCCAAGCTGTCCATCGGCGGCCTGACGATGGCGATGGCGACCACGGCGGGTGCCGGTTCGCTGATCATCGGCATCCTGCTGATCGCGCTCGGCCTGACGTCCTGGTTCCAGCCGGTGGTGCGGGTGTTCTGCGGTGTGGCCACCACGCTGCTCGCCCTGATCTCGATCCCGGTCTCCAACCTCGGCGGCTTCGGCCTCGGGGTGACGCCGGGTCTGATCGCCGGCGGTCTGCTGGTCGCCTGGGCGCCGCTGCGGACGCTGCCGGCCGAGGCCGAGGCCGAGGCCGCCGCCGAGCCGGAGGCCGCCGCCCTGCCCCACCAGCAGCACGAGCCGGCCGACCGGCCGCTCGCCTACGGCGCGGCGCCGGCCGGACAGCCGCAGCCGTCCGCCCCCGACGCCGCCGCGGCGGCCGTCGACCCCGAGGAGCCGCGGTGACCGAGTCCCAGGAGCCCTCGGCCCAGCTGCCGGGCCCGCGGCACGCCGCGCCCCGCGCGGGGGTCCGCAGCCGGCTGCGCGGACGGGCGCTGGCCATCGCGGCCGTGCCGACCGCGCTGCTGGTCGGCGCCGCGTACACGCCCACGATGGCGGTGGCGGAGCCCAAGTCCGACAAGGCGTGCGCGAGCGCCCCGGACACGGTGATCGAGGAGACGCCGGTCCCGCAGAGCGAGATCAACGTCGTCCCCGACACCGCCTCCACCAACCAGGACCCGGCGGCGAAGAAGAGCACCGCCCCCGCGTCCGGTGCCACCACCACCAACGCCGCGTTCACCACCGCCGCGGCGCCGCAGAGCACCGGCAACCGGGCCGACCCGGCCGTCTACACCACCTCGGACACCAGCCAGGCGGTGCACGGCGCCGTGCAGCAGGCCGGTCTGATCGACGACATCGTGAACGGCGTCTTCCACCCGGGGACGGCCAAGAGCGCCACCCCGACGCCGACCCCGGTGCCGCCCGCGCCCAAGGGCGACACCTCCGCGTCCGCCTCGCCGTCCGCCCCGGCCTCGCCGTCGGCCCCGGCGCCCAAGAGCGACCCCGCGCCGCCCGCCGCCCCGGCGTCCTCGCCGCCGCCGTCCGCCCCGGCGTCCGGTAAGGCCCCGGCGAAGGGGAAGGCCGCGACGCCCGCGCCGTCGCCGTCCGCCTCCGCCGGGCCGAACTGCGTGCTGGACACCCGCAGCGCGGTGGCCAAGGCGGCGCCCGCCGGCCATGTGGTGCCCGAGCAGAACTGGACCCTCAAGTCCAGCCGGCTGGCGCTGCACGGCTCGGTCTTCAACGGCGTCTACGACGTGAGGACACCGACCGGCACCAAGCGGGTGCTGAAGTTCACCACCAGCAGCGTCGACATCGGCAATCTCGACATGTCGACCATTCAGATACCCGGGCTGACCTTCCACGTGAAGAGCGCGCCCAACTCCACGTCCACCATGCGCAACGGCCCGATCACCATGTACGTGGAGCGGCTGTCCGGCCACCTCTCGGAGATCTACGGCCTGCCGATCCCGATCGACCTCGGCGAGATCACGCTGACCCCGGACACTCTGCCGAAGTGGCTGTGGGACCTGCTCAGCGGTGTGCCGATCCCGCTGGACATCACGCTGACCGGGGCCACCGCGATCCAGGCCGGCCAGTTCGGCGGCACCCTCAAGATCCCCGGCATGAAGCTCTACAACGACGAGGAGCCCTACG
Organism: Kitasatospora sp. NPDC048540; assembly: GCF_040651175.1. NCBI lineage: Bacteria > Bacillati > Actinomycetota > Actinomycetes > Kitasatosporales > Streptomycetaceae > Kitasatospora > Kitasatospora sp. NPDC048540. The sequence continues at coordinate 33,418 of NZ_JBEZIR010000003.1, read as the reverse complement.
TCGGCAAGTAGCCTCCGCCCGCACTCCCCGCCCGTACGCCGAAGGGCGGCCCCCCGACCGGGAGGGCCGCCCTTCGGCGTGTGCGGGGAGCGTCAGTTCTTGACGCGGGTGCCCAGGTGGTGGACCTGGACCATGTTGGTGGTGCCGGGGATGCCGGGGGGCGAGCCGGCCGTGACGATCACGGTGTCGCCCTCGGCGAGCCGGTCCAGGCGCAGCAGCTCGCGGTCGACCTGCTCGACCATCTCGTCGGTGGTGGCCACCTGCTCCGTGACGTACGCCTCGACGCCCCAGCTGAGCGACAGCTGGTTGCGGGTGGCGGAGTCCGGGGTGAAGGCGATCACCGGGATCGGCGAGCGGTAGCGGGACAGCCGGCGGGCGGTGTCGCCGGACTTGGTGAAGGCGATCAGTGCCTTGCCGTTCAGGAAGTCGCCCAGCTCGCAGGCGGCGCGGGCGACCGAGCCGGACTGGGTGCGCGGCTTGCGGCCCGGGTTGAGCGGCTGCAGGCCCTGGGAGACCAGCTGCTGCTCCGCGGTCTCGGCGATCCGGCTCATGGTCTTGACCGTCTCGACCGGGAACTTGCCGACGCTCGACTCGGCGGACAGCATGACCGCGTCCGCGCCGTCCAGGATGGCGTTGGCGACGTCCGAGACCTCGGCGCGGGTCGGCCGCGAGGCGTGGATCATCGACTCCATCATCTGGGTGGCGACGATGACGGGCTTGGCGTTGCGGCGGCAGAGCGTGATGAGCTCCTTCTGCACCAGCGGGACCCGCTCCAGCGGGTACTCCACGGCCAGGTCGCCGCGGGCCACCATGACCGCGTCGAAGGCGAGGACGATCTCCTCCATCGCCTCGACGGCCTGCGGCTTCTCGATCTTGGCGATGACCGGGACGCGGATGCCGACCTCGTCCATCACCTTGTGCACGTCGTCGATGTCGCCGGCGTTGCGGACGAAGGAGAGCGCGACCATGTCGACGCCGAGCCGCAGCGCGAACCGCAGGTCGTCCTTGTCCTTCTCGGAGAGCGCGGGCACGTTCACGGCCGCGCCGGGCAGGTTGATGCCCTTGTTGTTCGAGAGCACGCCGCCCTCGACCACCACCGTCTTCACCCGCGGGCCGTCGACGCTGACGACCTCCAGGGCGATGACGCCGTCGTTGATCAGGATCGGGTCGCCGGGCTTCACGTCGCCGGGCAGGCCCTTGTAGGTGGTGCCGCAGATGTGCTGGTCCCCGGGCACATCCTCGGTGGTGATGGTGAAGGTGTCGCCGTTGTCGACGGTCACCGGGCCGTTGGCGAAGGTCGCCAGGCGGATCTTCGGGCCCTGCAGGTCGGCCAGCACCCCGATGGTGCGGCCGGTGTCCTCGGCCACCTGGCGGACCTTGCGGTACCGCTCCTCGTGCTCGGGGTGGGTGCCGTGGCTCATGTTCAGTCGGGCGACGTTCATGCCCGCCTCGACGATGGCCTTCAGCTGTTCGTAGGAGTCCGTGGCAGGACCCAGGGTGCAGACAATTTTCGCTCGGCGCATATCGGTCAGTCTATCCGTTCGTGTTATCGGTGCATTCCGCTCGAAACCTGAGGGATCGCCAACGAACCATCCCGAGGGATGGGATACTGACCGGTAGTCAGAAACTCGCCGGTCGGCTCACCGGACAGCAGTCTGCACCAGCGTGAAGGCCTGCTGTGCGATCTCCAGCTCCTCGTCGGTCGGGACCACCGCCACCGCCACCCGGGAGTGCGCGGCGGAGATGATCCGCGGCTCCCCGGAGCGGACCGCGTTCAGCTCCGGGTCGACCGCGATTCCCAGCGCGTCCAGCCCGGTGCAGGCCGCCTCCCGCACGGGCGCGGCGTTCTCGCCCACCCCCGCGGTGAAGGCGACCGCGTCGACCCGGCCGAGCACGGCGCAGTAGGCCCCCAGGTACTTGCGCAGCCGGTGGACGTACGCGTCGAAGGCCAGCGCCGCCGCCGCGTCGCCCTCCTGGGAGCGGCGCAGCACCTCGCGCATGTCGTTGTCCCCGCACAGGCCGAGCAGGCCGCTGCGGCGGTTCAGCAGGGCGTCGATCTCATCGACCGTCAGCCCGCCGACCCGGTGCAGGTGGAACACCACGCCCGCGTCGATGTCGCCCGAACGGGTGCCCATCACCAGGCCCTCCAGCGGGGTGAGCCCCATCGAGGTCTCCACGCACACCCCGCCGGCCACCGCCGAGGCCGACGCGCCGTTGCCCAGGTGCAGCACGATCACGTTCAGCTCGGCCGGGTCCCGGCCGAGCAGCCGCGCGGTCGCCTGCGAGACGTACCGGTGCGAGGTCCCGTGGAAGCCGTAGCGGCGGACCAGGTGCTCGTCGGCGACCGCCCGGTCGATCGCGTAGCGCGCCGCGTACTCCGGCACGGTCGCGTGGAAGGCGGTGTCGAACACCGCCACCTGCGGGAGGTCCGGACGCAGCCCGCGGGCCACCTCGATGCCGCTGATGTTGGCCGGGTTGTGCAGCGGCGCGAGCGGCACCAGCCGCCGGACCTCGGCCAGCACCTCGTCGGTGATCAGCGTCGGCTCGGTGAACCGGCGCCCGCCGTGCACCACCCGGTGCCCGACCGCCACCAGCTCCGGCGAGTCCAGCCCGAGCCCGTCCGCGTCCAGCTCCTCGGCGACCGCCCGCAGCGCCGCCGCGTGGTCCGGGAAGACCTGCCGCCGCTCGCGCCGCTCCTTGCCGTCCGGGGTGTGCACCAGCCGCCCGTCCGGCTCACCGATCCGCTCGGCCAGCCCGGCGGCGGGGCGGCTGCCGTCCAGCATGTCGATCAGCTGGTACTTGACCGAGGAGGACCCGGCGTTCAGCACCAGGACCCGGGTGCCCGCGCTCATCGCGCCGCCTCCCGGTCCGCGCCCTGGGCCTGGATGGCCGTGATCGCGACGGTGTTGACGATGTCCTCCACCAGAGCTCCCCTGGACAGGTCGTTGACGGGCTTGCGCAGGCCCTGCAGCACCGGCCCGACCGCGACCGCGCCGGCCGACCGCTGGACCGCCTTGTAGGTGTTGTTGCCGGTGTTCAGGTCCGGGAAGACCAGCACGGTGGCCCGGCCCGCCACCGCCGAGCCCGGCAGCTTGGCGGCCGCCACCCGGGCGTCCACCGCCGCGTCGTACTGGATCGGGCCCTCCACCAGCAGCTCCGGCCGCAGCTCGCGGACCAGCTCGGTGGCGCGGCGGACCTTGTCCACGTCCGCGCCCGACCCCGAGGTGCCGGTCGAGTACGACAGCAGCGCCACCCGCGGCTCGACGCCGAACCGGGCCGCGGTCTCGGCGGAGCGGATCGCGATGTCGGCCAGCTGCGCGGCGTCCGGGTCCGGGTTGACCGCGCAGTCGCCGTACACCAGCACCCGGTCGGCCAGGCACATGAAGAACACCGAGGAGACCGTCGCCACCCCGGGCGAGGTCTTGATCACCTCGAAGGCCGGGCGGATGGTCGCCGCGGTGGAGTGCGCCGCGCCGGAGACCATCCCGTCGGCGATTCCCTCCTGCACCATCAGCGTCCCGAAGTACGAGACGTCGGCGACCACGTCCAGCGCGGCCTCGACCGTCATGCCCTTGTGTGCCCGCAGCTGCGCGTACAGCTCGGCGAAGCGGCGGCGCAGCGGGCTGGTGGCCGGGTCGACCACCCGCACCTGGGCGCGGTCGGCCCCCTCGACCGGGGCGGGCAGCTCGATGCCGAGCGCGGCGGCCCGGCGGTGCACGGCCTCCGGCTCGCCGAGCAGGGTGAGGTCGCAGATGTTGCGGCGCAGCAGCACCTCGGCCGCCCGCAGCACCCGGTCGTCGGTGCCCTCCGGCAGCACGATGTGCTTGCGGGAGCCGCGGGCCCGCTCCAGCAGCTCGTGCTCGAACATCATCGGGGTCACCCGCTCGGACCTGACCAGCTCGATCCGCCGGGTCAACTCGGTGACGTCGACGTGGAGTTCGAACAGCCCGAGGGCGATCTCGGCCTTCCGCGGGCTGTCCGGCCCGATCCGGCCCTCCAGGTGGGTCAGCGCCGCGGCGGTCAGCCAGCTGCCCTCGGGGACCGCCGCCACCGGGGTCCCCGGCGCCAGCCGGGCCGCCAGCGCCATCACCTCGGGGCCGGGCTGCAGCCCGAGGGTCAGCAGCACCCCGGCGATCGGCGGCGCCCCGGCGGCGTGCGCGGCCAGCGAACCTATCAGCAGGTCGGCGCGGTCACCCGGGGTGACCACCAGCGCCCCCTCGGTCAGCGCGGTCAGGAAGGCCGGCAGCATCGCACCGCCGAACACGAACGAGCGCACGTCCCGGGCCAGGCCCGCGGCGTCCCCCAGCAGCAGCTCGGCGCCGGTCGCACCGACCAGCTGGGCCACGGTCGGCGCCGACAGCGCGGGCTCCTCCGGGATGACGTACGCGGGGACCGGGAGCTTCTGCGCCAGGACCTCGCGGACCTGCTCCCGGGTGCCCGGCGCGACCCGGTTGGCGATCATCGCCACGGTCGAGCAGCCGAGGTCGGTGTAGGCCCGGTGGGCGTTGCGCACCTCCGCGACCACCGCCTGCGGGTCCTCGCCCTGGCCGCCCACCACCGGCAGCACCCAGGCGCCGAACTCGTTCGCCAGCCGGGCGTTGAAGGCCAGTTCGTCCGGGATGTTGGTGCCCGCGAAGTCGGTGCCGAGCACCAGCACCGCCTGGCACTCGCGCTCCACCGCGTGGAAGCGCTCCACCAGCGCCGAGACCAGCTCGTCCTGGCCCTGCGCGGCCTGCAGGGCGGCGGCCTCCTCGTAGGTCAGGCCGTACAGCCCGGCGGCCGGCAGCTGCAGCCGGTACCTGGTCCGCAGCAGCTCCACCACGTGGTCCCCGCCGGCCCCGCCCGGACCGTGCGCGTGCACCAGCGGCCGGAACACCCCGACCCGGTCCACCTGCCGGGTCAGCAGCTCCATGACCCCGAGCTCGACGGCCTGCCGGCCGTCCCCCCGGTCGATCCCGGTCACGTACACGCTGCGCGCCACGCGGGTGTCTCCGTCCCGTCGCCCTCGAATCTCCGTCACCTCGACCCTACCTTCGCGCTCCGCCCGAGGGCGGCCCTCGCGCGGCCCGGCGGACCGGTCCCGGGACCTGCGGGAGGCCGGCCGGCGCGGCCCGTCCCGCCCGGCCCTGAGCTGGGCTTTCACCGCAGGGCACGTCACTCGCGGTGATCGTCCGGGGGGCGTTGAGTAAAGCCTGGCCGGATCGGCCGTACTACGGTCCTCGAACCCGGGCGGCTCACGTCCCGGGCCTCGCTGATGCGCCATCAAGCGCACGTTGCATCGATGAGGAGCAGCGCGTCATGAGCTTGGACCCGTCCTGTCCGATCGGGGAACTCCCGGCCGACATCAAACGGTGGATCCGGGTGCAACACTCCGTCTACTGCCACCGTGAGCTGTTCCGTGGGATCCGGGACCCCCGGCTGAACATCAAGGCCGCGGTCAAGGAAGGCATCATCCGGGCCTTCGCCGACCGCACGGTCACCGCCCGGGGCGTCGCCGAGGCGGTGCTCGGACATGCGCTCGCCGCCGGCCACGAGCAGGCGCAGCGGTTCCGGGTCCGCGGCGGCCAGGTCCACCGGCAGAGCCTGGTCGAACTGCTGGGGCAGGAGGCCGACGGCGACCCGGACATCCTGCGTGGCCTGCAGGAGGTCGACGGCCTGTCGGGGCAGCGCAACGCGGTCTTCATGTGCCGCAGAGTCTTCCGGATAACGGGTCCGCGGACGAGCCTGATCCTCAACAAGACCGTCGGCACGACGGCGACCACGCTCACCTACACGGAGAGAGTGGCCCTCGCGGCAGTGGACCTCAAGTATCTGGCCGAGTTCTTCAAGGAATCACTTCCGAGAGAGGAGTCGAAATGACCACAGCCCGGACCATGACGGTCCGACGGGATTCGCACGCGAATGCACACCGGCCGCGGGTCGGGACCCATGGCAGGCTGGCCGAACCGACCTCGCTGCAGCTCTCCGAGCGCGACTACGAGGCGATCCTCGACGAAGCCCGGCTGCGCCGGTCCGGGGGCGCGGCGACGGGCTCGCAGCAGCGCGGTGTCACCTATCTGCCCGGCTGCCGACCCGAGCGGTCGCGCTCCCGGGTGCGGCTGGCGCACCTCGCGATCGAGCTGAGCGGTGCCCTGCGGATAGGGGTGATCGGGATGGCGGTCTTCCTCATCGCCCGGGGGGAGGTGTTCAACGGGCTGGCATTGATTCCGCTGGTCGTTCTGGATGCGCTACGACGGCTGAACGACTGATCGTTGCGGGAGCTGCCTGCCACCCGTGGGTTGGAGGCCGATGGCGGCAGGCAGCCACAGGTACACCCTTGAGACAGGAGAGCACCGTATGTCCATCAGTAGCACGACCGGCGGAGCGGGCGGCGAGAACGGAGAAATCGCCCGTCCGGACGGGAACGACGGAGCAAACCGGTCCCTGGAGGCCGCGGTCGCCGATATGCTCCGCACCCCCCGGCACCGCGCCGCGCTGGCCGCGGTGGTCGCGCGCGAGCAGGACGGGCGGCGCCCGGGGTTCCGGTGCGCCTGCGAGTGCTGTGCCGAGCGGCGGGAGCGGTCGCGGGCGCGGCGGACGCTGACGATCTCCGGGGCGCAGCTGGTGCTGGGCTGCCTCGTGCTGGTGCTCGGCGCGATCGGCCTCGACCAGGTCGTGCACCACGGGCCGCAGGCCGGCGTGTACGGGGTCTTCGCAGGCCTGGCGGTCTCCGTCATCGGCCTGCTCCACACCATGCGGCCGAAGAAGTCGGCCTGAGGCCCCGGGACGCGGCGGCGCCCGGGCTTCCCGGTGGGATCGGGGAGGCCCGGGTGCGGCGCGGCGGCTCAGGCCGGGCGCAGCCAGAGGGTGGCGAGCGGCGGGACGATCAGCTCGGCGCTGCCGGGCTGGCCGTTCCACGGGGTCGGTTCGGCCTTCACCGGGCGGGAGTTGGAGACGCCGCTGCCGCCGAACCGGGCCGCGTCGGTGTTCAGTGCCTCCTCCCAGAGCTGGTCCTTGCCGGCCAGCTTCGGCAGGCCGACCCGGTGGCCGTGCCGGACCACCGGGGAGAAGTTGCAGATCGCCACCAGCGGGGTGCCGTCGGCGGCGTACCGGACGAAGGAGAGCAGGTTGTCCTCGGCCGCGCCGCCGTCCAGCCAGCGGAAGCCGTCGGGGGTGGTGTCCTGCTCCCACAGCGCCGGGCTGGCCAGGTAGACCCGGTTGAGTTCGCCGACCAGCTGCTGGGTGCCGCGGTGCTCGGCGGCGGCCGGCCAGTCGTCGGCGAGCACCCACCACTGCGGGCCGTGCTCGTGGTCCCACTCCGCGCCCTGCGAGAACTCCTGTCCCATGAACAGCAGTTGCTTGCCCGGGTGGGCCCACATGAAGCCGAGGTAGGCGCGCTGGTTGGCCCGCTGCTGCCACCAGTCGCCGGGCATCTTGGTGACCAGGGACTGCTTGCCGTGCACCACCTCGTCGTGCGAGATCGGCAGGATGTAGTTCTCCGAGTAGGCGTACACCATCGAGAAGGTGATCTCGTTGTGGTGGTACTTGCGGTGCACCGGCTCCTTGGACATGTAGACCAGCGAGTCGTGCATCCAGCCCATGTTCCACTTCAGCCCGAAGCCGAGGCCCCCGCTGTCGGTCGGGCGGGTGACGCCGTCCCAGGCGGTGGACTCCTCGGCGATGGTGACCACGCCGGGGCAGCGCCGGTAGACGGTGGCGTTCATCTCCTGAAGGAACGCGGCCGCGTCGAGGTTCTCCCGGCCGCCGTACCGGTTCGGGGTCCACTCGCCGCCCTCGCGCGAGTAGTCGAGGTAGAGCATCGAGGCGACGGCGTCCACCCGCAGGCCGTCGATGTGGAACTCCTCGCACCAGTACGTGGCGTTGGCGACCAGGAAGTTGCGGACCTCGGTGCGGCCGTAGTCGAACTCCAGCGTGCCCCAGTCCGGGTGCTCGGCGCGCAGCGGGTCGGCGGGCTCGTACAGCGGCTCGCCGTCGAAGCGCGCCAGCGCGAAGTCGTCCTTGGGGAAGTGCGCGGGCACCCAGTCGACGATCACGCCGATGCCGTGCAGGTGCAGGGTGTCGACCAGGTACCGGAAGTCGTCCGGGCTGCCGAGCCGGGCGGTCGGCGCGTAGAAGCCGGACACCTGGTAGCCCCAGGAGCCGCCGAACGGGTGCTCCATCACCGGCATGAACTCGACGTGGGTGAAGCCCAGTTCCTTCAGGTAGCCGGGCAGCTCGGCGGCGATCTCGCGGTAGCCGGTCAGGTCCGGCCGCCAGGAGGCCAGGTGCAGCTCGTACACCGACATCGGCGCCCGGTGGTGCACGGTGTGCGCCCGCCGGGCCATCCACTCGCCGTCGCCCCACTCGTACCCGGAGGTGTGCACCACCGAGGCCGTGGCGGGCGGGCACTGGGTGGCGCGGGCCAGCGGGTCGGCCTTCTCCAGCACCCACCCCTGCCGGGTGCGGATCTGGTACTTGTAGGTGGCGCCGTCGCCGAGACCGGGCACGAACAGCTCCCAGATCCCGGAGGAGCCGAGCGAGCGCATCGGGTGGCCGGTGCCGTCCCAGTGGTTGAAGTCGCCGATCAGCCGGACCCCGACGGCGTTCGGCGCCCAGACCGCGAACGCCGTGCCGAGCACCCCGTCGACCTCGCGCACGTGCGAGCCGAGCGCCCGCCACAGCTGCTCGTGCCGGCCCTCGGCGATCAGGTGCAGGTCCAGCTCGCCCAGGGTCGGCGCGGTCCGGTAGCCGTCCTCCTGTTCGAGCAGCTCGCCGCCGGGGTAGCCGACCCGCAGCCGGTACCGGGGGAACTCCTCGCCCGCCAGCAGGCCGGTGAACAGGCCGGACCGCTGGTGCGTCAGTTCGGCCGGGCCGTGCTCGGTGTCGATCAGCACCCGCTCCGCGAACGGCCGCAGCACCCGGATCGCGGTGCCGCCCTGGGTGGGGTGGGCGCCGAGCAGGGCGTGCGGGTCGTGGTGGCCGCCGGAGACCAGCCGGTCGACCTCGGCCGGGGGCAGCGGCGCCTCCGGCAGCCGCAGCACGGCGTCCGGCCGCGGCTGCGGGAGCAGCGGCGCGCCGGCCCCGGGCCGGTCCTGGGCGTCCGGGCCGTCGGACGGCTCGGCCCGCCGGGGCGCCCCGGCCGCCCGCGACCGGCCCGCCCGGGCTGGGGTGCCCCGCTCGGGCAGGAAGGTGGCGGGCACGGCGGGGTTGGTGCGGTCCGGCTTCGGGCCGAGCGGTGTCACGACGGGGTCCTCCTGCGGCGGTGGTTGTGCGGGGGTCAGACGGTGAGGGCCAGGCGGTTGATGGCGGCCAGCGGGATGGGCAGCCAGCTGGGCCGGTGGCGGGCCTCGTACACGACCTCGTAGACCGCCTTGTCGATCTCCAGGGCGCGCATCAGCTCCGGTGCGGCCGCGGGGTCGGCGCCGCCGCCCGCGGTGTAGCCGGCGCAGTACGCGGCCCGGTTGCGGGCCGCCCAGGCGGCGGCCAGGTGGGCGAGCTGCGGGTCGGTGCCGGGGGAGCCGGCCAGCAGGTGGGCGGCGGCGTAGTCGAAGGAGCGGAGCATCGCCGCGACGTCGCGCAGCGCGGGCTGCGGCAGCCTCCGTTCGGCCAGCGGCTTGGCGGGCTCGCCCTCGAAGTCCAGCAGCACCCAGCCGTGCGGGGTGCGCATCGCCTGGCCGAGGTGCAGGTCGCCGTGGATCCGCTGGACCTGCAGGCCGTCCAGGTGGTCCGCGGTGAGCTGCTGGAAGGCGCCGCGCAGCGCCGAGCGGTAGCGCAGCAGCCCGGGGACGGTGGCGACCGCGCTGTCCAGCCGGTCGGCCATCGCGCCGGCCAGCCGGGCGATCCGCTCCCGGTCGAGCCGGTCGACCGGCATCGACCGGGCCAGCACCCGGTGCACCTCGGCGGTGGCCCGGCCGAGCCGGTGCGCCTCGATGGCGAAGTTGCCGGGGGAGGGGTCGCCCTTGAGCCGGGCGACCTGGTCGAGGGCGAGCTCCCAGCCGTCCTCGGCGTCCGGCAGGTAGCGCTGGAGCAGGCCGAGAGTGGCCGGTTCCGATCGCTCCAGCCGGCTCTCGAACCACGCGGCGACCCGCGGGATCCGGGTGGAGCCGGCCCGGGAGAGGGCCAGTGAGAGTTCGAGGTCCGGGTTGGTGCCCGGGCTGATCCGGCGGAACAGCTTGAGGATGAAGGCGGTGCCGTAGATCACCGAGCTGTTGGACTGCTCGGCGGTGGAGGCCCGGCCGGGCAGGTTGCCGGGCAGCCCGGGCCCCGGGGTGCGGCGGAAGGACAGCGGGCCGAACCGGTCGCCGGTGGCCAGGTGCTCCAGCAGCCGCCCCGTCAGCTCCGGGTCGTGCACCGCGTCGTACAGCATGGCGCCGTCGTAGGTGGTGCCCTCCAGCCGGCCGAGGACGGCGCCGGGCGGGATGCCGCCCGGCTCGTTCGAGCGGATTCCGAGCAGGAGCTGGTAGATGTCGCCCTGGGCGGCCGGCCCGGTGCCCTGCTCGACCCGCAGCAGCAGGTGCAGCAGGGCGGGGTCGCCGACCTGCAGGGGCGTGCCGACCACCGGGGTGAGCCCGGTGATGGCCCGGCCCTTGCCGGCGTACCAGCGCTGGGTGGGGAGCCAGGCGGCGATCAGCGGCAGCGCTGCGTGGACCAGCTCGCTGACCCCCGCAGCAGTTCTCCGGGCCCCGGATCCGCGCGTGCTGACGGCCCCGGGGGCGCCGTCGGGCGTGTCGCGGTGCACTTGGGCTTGAGAACGGGAGGTTTCGGACATGACTCCCTTTCCCCGGAAGCGGGCGGACTGCCCGACGGGTCCTGGCCGGGTCCGTCAGTCTTCCGGATTTCGGCGGCGCGGCGGCGACGGCACGCGAGCGGGGCTCGGGTGTCACGCCATAGTGTGGGTGGCCGTTGGGCTGTTCTCCGTACGCGGTGGTGCAGAGGCCTCCGGGGGCGCGGGGTGCTGCTCTCGCGCCCCCGGAGGGTTCGGTGCTGTGGGGCCTGGTGGATCGTTACTTCGGCGCCGCGAGCTACTTGGCGCCGGGCTTGCGCAGCTGGAACCAGTAGAAGCCGTGCCCGGCCAGGGTGAGCAGGTACGGCCACTCGCCGATGGACGGGAAGCGCACGCCGCCGATCAGCTCGACCGGGTACCGCCCGCCGTACCGCCGCAGGTCCAGTTCGGTCGGCTGTGCGAAACGCGAGAAGTTGTTCACGCACATGACCAGGTCTCCCTCGTACTCGCGCACGAAGGCCAGCACTGCGGGGTTGCTGGAGGGCAGCTCGGTGTAGCTGCCGAGGCCGAACGCAGGATTGAGCTTGCGGATCTCGATCATGCGACGCGTCCAGTGCAGCAGTGAGCTCGAACTGCTTTGCTGCGCTTCGACGTTGGTCACCTGATAGCCGTACACCGGGTCCATGATGGGCGGCAGACTGAGCCTGCCCGGGTCGGCGGAGGAGAAACCCGCGTTGCGGTCCGGCGTCCACTGCATCGGGGTCCGGACACCGTCCCGGTCGCCGAGCCAGATGTTGTCGCCCATGCCGATCTCGTCGCCGTAGTAGAGCACCGGGGAGCCGGGCAGCGAGAGCAGCAGGGCGGTGAAGAGCTCGATCTGGTTGCGGTCGTTCTCCAGCAGCGGGGCGAGCCGCCGGCGGATGCCCACGTTGGCCCGCATCCGCGGGTCCTTCGCGTACTCCGCGTACATGTAGTCGCGCTCCTCGTCGGTGACCATCTCCAGGGTCAGCTCGTCGTGGTTGCGCAGGAAGATGCCCCACTGGCAGCCGGACGGGATGTCCGGGGTCTTGGCGAGGATCTCGGAGACCGGGTAGCGGGACTCCCGGCGCACGGCCATGAAGATCCGCGGCATCACCGGGAAGTGGAACGCCATGTGGCACTCGTCGCCGCCGGAGGCGAAGTCGCCGAAGTAGTCGACCACGTCCTCCGGCCACTGGTTGGCCTCGGCCAGCAGCACCGTGTCCGGGTAGTCCGCGTCGATCTCCTTGCGCAGCCGGCGCAGGAACTCGTGGGTCTCCGGGAGGTTCTCGCAGTTGGTGCCCTCGCGGGCGTACAGGTACGGCACCGCGTCCAGCCGGAAGCCGTCGATCCCCAGGTCCAGCCAGAACCGCAGGGCCGCGATCACCTCCTCCTCGACCCGCGGGTTGTCGTAGTTCAGGTCCGGCTGGTGGGAGAAGAACCGGTGCCAGAAGTACTGCTTGCGGACCGGGTCGTAGGTCCAGTTGGAGGTCTCGGTGTCGACGAAGATGATCCGGGCGTCCGGGAACTGCTTGTCGTCGTCGGCCCACATGTAGAAGTCGCCGTACGGGCCGTCGGGGTCGTTGCGCGAGGCCTGGAACCAGGGGTGCTGGTCGCTGGTGTGGTTGACCACGAAGTCGATGATCACCCGCATCCCGCGCAGGTGGGCGGCGTCCACGAACTCGACGAAGTCGGCGAGGTCGCCGAACTCGGGCAGCACCGACTTGTAGTCCGCCACGTCGTAGCCGCCGTCGCGCAGCGGGGAGGCGAAGAACGGCGGCAGCCAGAGGCAGTCCACGCCCAGCCACTGCAGGTAGTCCAGCTTCTCGGTGAGCCCCTTGAGGTCACCGACCCCGTCGCCGTTGCTGTCCTGGAAGGAGCGCACCAGGACCTCGTAGAAGACCGCGCGTTTGAACCAGTCGGGGTCCCGGTCCTTGCTCGGCGTCTCGGCGAAGGTGTCGGGGACGGGCTCGTTGACTGTCACTGAGGATGCCTCCGAACGGTGAGGAGGTGGGCCGGCCCGGCGGACGGGTCGAGCCGGACGTAGTTGTGCCGGGCCCAGGTGTAGGTGGCACCGGTGAGCTCGTCGTGCACGGTGATCGGGTGGTCGCCGTCGAGGGTGACGGTCGCCTCCTGGGCCTGCCTCGGGTCCAGGTTGACCACCGTGATCACGTGGTCCTCGATGCCGTCCTCGGTGGTCGCCGACTTGGAGTAGGCGATGACCTGGTCGTTGTCGGTCGGGTGGAAGCGCAGGTTGCGCAGCTGCTGGAGGGCGGGGTGCCGGCGGCGCAGCCGGTTCAGCGCGGTCAGCAGCGGGGCGAGGGTGTCCTGGCGGGTCCAGTCGCGCGGGCGCAGCTCGTACTTCTCCGAGTGCAGGTACTCCTCCGAGCCCGGGTGGGCCGGCTCGTTCTCGAAGTGCTCGTAGCCGGCGTAGACGCCGTAGCTCGGGGCCAGGGTGGCGGCCAGCACGGCCCGGACGGCGAAGGCGGCGCGGCCGCCGTGCTGGAGGTACTCGGGCAGGATGTCCGGGGTGTTGGCGAAGAAGTTCGGCCGCATGTAGGCGGCCGCGTCACCGCTGAGCTCGGTGAGGTACTCGGTGAGCTCCTGCTTGGTGTTGCGCCAGGTGAAGTAGGTGTAGGACTGGTGGAAGCCGATCTTGCCGAGGGTGTGCATCATCGCCGGGCGGGTGAAGGCCTCGGCGAGGAAGACCACGTCGGGGTCGGTGCGGGCGATGTCGGCGAGCACCTTCTCCCAGAAGCTCACCGGCTTGGTGTGCGGGTTGTCGACCCGGAAGATCCGCACCCCGTGTGCCATCCAGAACCTCAGGACCCGCAGGGTCTCCTTGACGATCCCGTCGAAGTCCTGGTCGAAGTTGACCGGATAGATGTCCTGGTACTTCTTGGGCGGGTTCTCGGCGTACGCGATGGTGCCGTCGGCGCGGTGGGTGAACCATTCCGGGTGCTTGTTCACCCACGGGTGGTCCGGGGAGCACTGCAGCGCGAAGTCGAGCGCCACCTCCAGGTCCAGCGCGGTGGCCTCGGCGACGAAGTGGTCGAAGTCCTCGATGGTGCCGAGGTCCGGGTGGACCGCGTCGTGGCCGCCCTCGGGGGAGCCGATCGCCCACGGCGAGCCGACGTCCCACCGGCCGGCCGTCAGGGTGTTGTCCGGCCCCTTGCGGAACGCCCGGCCGATCGGGTGGACCGGCGGCAGGTAGACCACGTCGAAGCCCATCGCGGCGACCGCGGGCAGCCGCTCGGCGGCGGTCCGCAGCGTCCCCGACACCGGTGGGGTGGCACCCGAGGCGTCCACCACGGCCCCCTCGGAGCGCGGGAAGAACTCGTACCAGCCGCCGAACAGCGCGCGCTGCCGGTCCACCTGCAGCGGCAGCGGCCGCGAGGCGCTGACCAGCTCGCGCAGCGGGTATCGGGCGAGCAGGGCCGTCACCTCCGGGGCGAGCGCGGCGGCGTAGCGGCTGAGGGTCGGCAGCCCGGTGTCGCGCAGCGCGTCCACGGCGGCCAGCACGTGGGCCCGGCCGTCCTTCTTCGGCACCCCGGCGGCGGCCCGCTCCAGCAGCAGCGCGCCCTCCTCCAGGACCAGCGCGGTGTCGATCCCGGCGGGCAGCTTCACCGCGGCGTGCCGGCGCCAGGTGGCGACCGGGTCGCTCCACGCCTCCACCAGGTACGACCAGCGGCCGGGGGCGGTCGGGGTGACCTGCGCGCCCCAGCGGTCGGTGCCCTCGGCCAGCTCGCGCATCGGCGTCCAGGGGCCGCTGCGGCCGCGCGGGTCGCGCAGCACCACGTTGGCGCTGACCGCGTCGTGCCCTTCCCGGAAGACGGTGGCGGTGACCGTGAAGGCCTCCCCGACCACGGCCTTGGCCGGGCGGCGCCCGGCGTCGACTAGGGGGCTGACGTCCAGGACGGGGATGCGGCCGATCACGGTGTCGCTCTCTGTCGTCTTGCGGGCGGTGGACTTGCGGGCGGCGCTCTTCGCGGGGGCCGGCCGGCGCGCGGCGCCCGCGGCGCCGCCGCTGCCCGCGCCCGCGGAGCCGGCCCGCGTCGTGGTGGTGGTCCGCGCGGTGGTGGCCCGCGCGGTGGCGGTGCGCGGGGCGGCGGCGGTGGCGGCGGTGGCGGCCGAGGTGCGCCGCGGGGCCGCCTTGCGGGCGGGGACGTCGTCGGCGGCGTCCGGGCCGCCGCCGGGGCCGCCGGCCCGCGGGGCCGGCAACGGCGGCTCCGTGGTCGACGGTGTGTCGGGTGAGCCCGACGGCGAGGTGGACTGGTCCCGCGTGTCGCCGTGCATGCCAAACTCCTGCCCGAGATCGGCGGCGGCTCCCGCGGGCCCGAGGCCGGGGAGTGCCGGAGGAACTGCTGGCTGAGGAAGGACGTGCGACCGGAAGGCTGCCCGCACCGACGCGCCCGGCAACCTGCCAGCCGGCCCGCGACCGCGGCCCGCGCCCCGAGCGGCCGCGCGCGTCCCGGCGCGCGCCACTCGGGGCACGCCCCGAGGTGACCCAACCCAACCGGAAACGAGCGGAGCAGGGGCGAGGACACGCACTCGGGCCGCAGGAGAGGGCCGAATGGGCTAAGGACGACAGGAAGGATGAAGGTTCGTCAACGAGGTGATCCCGGCACTGGAGCAGCGGGGTGCGCCAACCGGCTCGCACTCCCCGCGGCACCAACGACCTTTGTGCATCCTCGCACCACCGGCAAGTCCTCGGGGCCGGTATGCGCGCGGTTTCGGACGATGAACGGGGGCAAATCAGACAGTCGACATGCAGCTGTTCCCCAGTGTTTACGCGCCCAGGGCGCGCCCTCCGCCGGTCGTGCGCCCCCTGCGCCCCCCGTCTGCCGGAGTGCGCCCGATGCGATCTCACCAATGGTCCGAACGGGTGCGCAATACGGTAGTTGACGCATCTTCAGGCGCACTCCGGGGTCTACGCTTCAGGCCGTGAAGGCAATCCGCAGATTCACCGTCCGCACCGTCCTGCCCGAGCAACTCCAGCCGCTGCACGAACTGGCGCTCAACCTGCGCTGGTCCTGGCACCCCGAGACCAGGGAGCTCTTCCGCTCGGTCGACCCAGAGGTCTGGGCCGCCGTCGGCGAGGACCCGGTCCGGCTGCTGGGCGAGGTGCCGGCGGCCCGGCTGTCCGCGCTCGCCGCCGACCGGCGGTTCCTGCGCCGGCTCGGCGATCTCGCGGACGACCTCCGCGACTACCTCACCGGCCCGCGCTGGTACCAGTCCGCCCTCCCGCCCGGCGACGGCTCGGGCCCGCTGCCCGCCGCCATCGCCTACTTCTCGCCCGAGTACGGCATCGCGGCCGCGCTGCCGCAGTACTCCGGCGGGCTCGGCATCCTGGCCGGCGACCACCTCAAGGCCGCCAGCGACCTGGGCGTGCCGATCATCGGGGTCGGCCTGTTCTACCGGCACGGCTACTTCCGCCAGTCGCTGTCCCGGGACGGCTGGCAGCAGGAGCGCTACCCGCTGCTCGACCCCGACGAGCTGGCCGTCAGCCTGCTCCGGGAGCCCGACGGTACACCCAGCCGGGTCGACCTGGCCCTGCCGGCCGGCCGCAGCCTGGCCGCGCACATCTGGAAGGCCCAGGTGGGGCGCGTCCCGCTGCTGCTGCTCGACTCCGACATCGAGCCCAACGGCCCGGCCGAACGCAACGTCACCGACCGGCTCTACGGCGGCGGCAGCGAGCACCGGCTGATGCAGGAGATACTGCTGGGCATCGGCGGGGTCAGGGCCGTGCGCAGCTACTGCCGGCTCACCGGCCACCCCGCCCCCGAGGTATTCCACACCAACGAGGGCCACGCCGGCTTCCTGGGCCTGGAGCGGATCCGCGAACTGGTCACCGCCGAGGAGAAGCCCGGCGACGGCGACGCCCCGGCCCCGGCCCCGCTCGGCTTCGCCGCCGCCCTGGAGGCCGTCCGCGCGGGCACCCTGTTCACCACCCACACCCCGGTCCCGGCCGGCATCGACCGGTTCGACCGCGACCAGGTCGCCCGCCACTTCAGCGGCGACGCCGCGCTGACCGGCGTCCCGGTCGACCAGGTCCTCGCGCTCGGCGCCGAGAGCTGGGCCGGCGGCGACCCGAAGCTGTTCAACATGGCCGCCATGGGCCTGCGGCTGGCCCAGCGCGCCAACGGCGTCTCCACCCTGCACGGCGAGGTCAGCCGGGCCATGTTCAACGGCCTGTGGCCGGGCTTCGACGCCACCGAGGTGCCGATCACCTCGGTCACCAACGGCGTCCACGCGCCCACCTGGATCGACCCCGCGGTGGTCCGGCTCGGCGCCGCCGAGATCGGCCTGGAACGGGCCGAGGACGCCATGGCGGTCGGCGAGGAGACCCGCTGGACCGGCCTGGAGCGGATCGGCAACGCCGAGATCTGGGAGCTGCGCCGCACCCTGCGCGCCCAGCTCGTCGAGGAGGCCCGCAGGCGGGTCCGCACCTCCTGGCGCCAGCGCGGCGCCGGCGAGGCCGAACTCGGCTGGGTCTCCAGCGCCCTCGACCCGGACGTGCTCACCATCGGATTCGCCCGCCGGGTCCCCTCGTACAAGCGGCTCACCCTGATGCTGCGCGACCAGGACCGGCTGCGCTCGCTGCTGCTGCACCCGACCAGGCCGGTGCAGATCGTGGTGGCCGGAAAGGCGCACCCGGCGGACGACGGCGGCAAGCGGCTGATCCAGCAGCTGGTCGCGTTCGCCGACGACCCGGCGGTCCGCCACCGGATCGTCTTCCTGCCGGACTACGACATGGCGATGGCCACCAACCTCTACCCGGGCTGCGACGTTTGGCTGAACAACCCGCTGCGCCCGCTGGAGGCCTGTGGCACCTCCGGGATGAAGGCGGCCCTCAACGGCTGCCTCAACCTCTCCATCCTGGACGGCTGGTGGGACGAGTGGTACGACGGCCAGAACGGCTGGGCCATCCCCACCGCCGACAGCGCCGGCCTCGGACGGCTCGACCCGGAGAGCGCCGAGGCGGACAAGCGCGACGACATCGAGGCCGCCGCGCTGTACGACCTGATCGAGCACCAGGTCGCGGCCCGGTTCTACGACCGGGGCGCGGACGGGCTGCCGCACCGCTGGATCGCGATGGTCCGGCACACCCTGGTCACCCTCGGCCCCAAGGTGCTGGCGGGCCGGATGGTCCGCGAGTACGTGGAGCGGCTGTACGCCCCGGCGGCCGCCGCCCGGCGGCAGCTGGCCGCGACCGAGGACGGCGGGCCCTCGTACGCGGGGGCCCGGGAGCTGGCCGAGTGGAAGGCCAGGGTCCGGCAGGCCTGGCCCGCCGTGCGGGTCGAGCACGTCGAGGCCGACGGCCCCGACGAGGCCCAGGAGCTTGGCAGCACGCTGGCGCTGCGGGTGCAGGTGACGCTCGGCCCGCTGGAGCCGGCCGACGTCGAGGTCCAGGTGGTCTCCGGCCGGGTCGACGAGAGCGACGGCATCTCCGACGCGGTCGCCATCGCCCTCAAGCCGGCCGGCGGCCCCGACCTGGACGGCCGGCAGCGCTACGAGGGCTCGCTGGAGCTCTCCCGCACCGGCCCGTTCGGCTACACCGTCCGGGTGCTGCCCGCCCATCCGCTGCTGGCCTCGCCGGCCGAGCTCGGCCTGATCACCCTCCCCGCGGAGGCGACCGGGATGGACGCCGGCATCCTGCGGTGAGCTGCGGCTGAATTCCCTTGCGCGGCCCTTCGCCGGTCATTATCGTCACTCTGACCATAATGACCGGGAGGGGCCGTGCCCATCATCGACTTCCTGAGCGGGCTCACCGCACCGCTCA
The DNA here is from genome assembly GCF_040651175.1 of Kitasatospora sp. NPDC048540. Lineage (NCBI taxonomy): Bacteria > Bacillati > Actinomycetota > Actinomycetes > Kitasatosporales > Streptomycetaceae > Kitasatospora > Kitasatospora sp. NPDC048540. Next base: position 14,915 of record NZ_JBEZIR010000003.1, on the reverse strand, counting down.
CCACCGTGCTCGGGCACGTCGGCGGTGACGGAGTCACCTGGGCCGAACTGCTCGGCTTCGCCACCGGCGCGGCCTGCGTCTGGCTCACCGTCCGCGCGAACATCTGGAACTTCCCGGTCGGCATCGCCAACAACGTCTTCTTCCTGATCCTCTTCGCGGGCGCCCGGCTCTACGCCGACGCCGCCCTGCAGCTGGTCTTCCTCGCCCTCGGCGTCCACGGCTGGTGGCAGTGGCTGCGCGGCCGGGCGGCCGGCCCGGGCGCCGCCGCCGGTCCCGTCGTGGTCCGCCGGGCCACAGCGCCCACCCTGCTCGCCCTCGCCACCCTGCTCGGGCCGGCCACCTGGGGCCTGACCGAACTGCTCACCCGGGCCGGCGACAGCGCGCCGTTCTGGGACGCGCTCACCACCGCCCTCTCACTGGCCGCGCAGTGGCTGCTCAACACCCGCCGGATCGAGACCTGGTACCTCTGGATCGCCGCCGACCTGGTCTACGTCCCGCTCTACCTCAGCAAGTCGCTGGACCTGACGGCCCTGGTCTACCTGGTCTTCCTCGGCATGTGCGCGGTCGGACTGCGCTCCTGGCGACGGAGCCTGGCCACGGACGCGCACACCGCGGCGGTGCCGGCATGAGCGGACGCTTCCGGCACGGCCTGGTGATCGGCAAGTTCTACCCGCCGCACGCCGGCCACCACTTCCTGATCCGCGCCGCCGCCGACGCCTGCGACCGGGTCACCGTGGTGGCGATGGCCGCCGACACCGAGTCGATACCCCTGGCCGACCGGGTCGCCTGGCTCACCGAGGCCTGGTCCGGCGACCCGGCGGTGCACGTCACCGGCGTGGTCGACAACCTGCCGGTCGACTACGACAGCGCCGAGGTCTGGGCCGCCCAGGTGGACCTGATGCGGCAGGGCATCGCCGCCGCGCCGCCCGCCGGAGGGGTGGACGCCGTCTTCAGCTCGGAGCCGTACGGGACCGAACTGGCCCGGCGGTTCGGGGCCGCGGCCGTCGTGCTCGACCAGCGGCGGGACACCTTCCCGGTCTCCGGCACCGCCGTCCGGGCCGACCCGGCCGCGTACTGGTGGGAGCTGGAACCACCGGTACGGGCCTGGTTCACCCGGCGGGTGGTGGTGGTCGGCGCCGAGTCCACCGGCACCACCACGCTCTCCCGGGACCTCGCCGAGGCCCTGCGGCGCAGGGGCGGGACGCACGCGCTCACCGGCTGGGTGCCCGAGTACGGCCGGGAACTGACGGCCACCAAGGTGGCCGTCGCCCGGGCCGTCGCCGACCCCGCCGGGCCGGTGCCGACCGTGTTCGACGTGGAGTGGGACGACCGCGACTTCGAGCTGGTCGCCCGCCGGCAGAACGAGGCCGAGGAGCGGGCCGCCCGCGGCGGCGGGCCGGTGCTGGTCTGCGACACCGACGCGCTCGCCACCACCGTGTGGCAGGAGCGGTACCGGGGTGGGGTGAGCGGGGCGGTGCGGCGGTGTGCGGCCGGGATGCCGCCGCGGGCGCTGTACCTGCTGACCTCGGACCGGGGGGTGCCGTTCGAGGACGACGGGCTGAGGGACGGGGAGCACCTGCGGCCGTGGATGACCGGACGGTTCCGGGAGGTGCTCGCGGCGGGGCGGACACCTTGGCTGGAACTGCACGGCGACCGCGACGAACGCCTCCGGCTCGCCCTCACCGCAGTCGACCAACTCCTCGCCACCCCCATCCCCCTCACCGACCCCCCGGGCTGACCGCCCGGAGGGCGGTCTGTCAGGGGCGCTGGGGGTACCCCCGGCCGAAGGCTGGGGAGGAACTGCGCGCAGGCGGTAGGCACTTACCCGTACCCGGGGGCCGTGGGCCGGATGCGCCTAGGTAGCCCGTCGGTCCCTTGGTTGCCTTCCGCCCCGCGCAGTTCCTCGCGCCCCTGGGGGCTGCCGCCCCTGAAGAAGCGGGCCTCAGACCAGGCTGTCCTTCCAGGTGCGGTGGAGGTCGGCGAAGCGGCCGTCGCCGGTGATGAGGGCGGTGGGGGAGCCGTCCTCCACGACGCGGCCCTGGTCCATCACCAGGACGCGGTCGGCGATCTCCACGGTGGAGAGCCGGTGGGCGATGATCACGGAGGTGCGGCCGGCCAGCACGGTCTGCATCGCACGCTGCACGGCCTGCTCACCCGGCACGTCCAGCGAACTGGTCGCCTCGTCGAGGATCAGGACGGCCGGATCGGCGAGCAGCGCCCGCGCGAACGCGACCAGCTGCCGCTGCCCGGCCGAGATCCGGCCGCCGCGCTTGCGGACGTCGGTGTCGTACCCGTCCGGCAGCGCGGCGATGAACTCGTGCGCCCCGATCGCCCGGGCCGCGGCCTCGACGTCGGCGCGGGTGGCGTCCGGCCGGCCGATCGCGATGTTCTCGGCCACCGTGCCGGAGAACAGGAAGGACTCCTGGGTCACCATCACCACGTTGCGCCGCAGGTCCGCCGTGGACAGCTCGCGCAGGTCGACGCCGTCCAGGGTGACCCGGCCGTCGGTGGGGTCGTAGAACCGGGCCAGCAGTTTGGCCAGGGTGGACTTGCCCGCGCCGGTGGCGCCGACCACGGCGGTGGTCTGCCCGGCGGGCAGCACCAGGTCGAGGACGGGCAGCACCTGCTTCCCGGTCCGGTAGGCGAACCGCACCTGCCGGAAGGCCACCTCGCGGCCCGCTGCGGTCGGCGCCGGCAGCGCCACCGGGGCGGCGGGCTCGGCGACGGAGGGCTCGTGGGCGAGCAGGCCGGCCATCTTCTCCAGGGCGGCGGCGGCCGACTGGTAGCTGTTCAGGAACATCGCCAGCTGGTCGATCGGGTCGTAGAGCCGCCGCAGGTAGAGCACGAAGGCGGTCAGCACGCCGAGCTCCAGGCTGCCGTCGGTGACAAGGTAGGCGCCGAGCAGGACCACGCCGGTGATCCAGGTGTTGGCGACGGCCCGGGAGAAGCCGACGTAGCGGGCCATCTCCAGCAGGCCGTCGGCGGTGGCGGCGGCGGACTGCCGGTTGACGGTGCCGAAGGCGTCCTCGTTGGCCTGCTCGCGGCGGAACGCCTGCACCGGGCGGATGCCGTTCATGGTCTCGGTGAACTTGACGATCACCGCGGCGACCGCCGTCCTGGACCGCCGGTAGACCCGCAGCGAGCGCCGCCGGAACGAACGGACGATCAGGTACATCGGCAGGAAGGACGCCAGCGCGGCCAGGCCCAGGCGCCAGTCCATCACCATCAGTACCAGCGAGATGAGGCTGACCGAGAGCGCGACCGACAGCAGCTCCTGCAGGCCCTCGTTGAGCAGCTCGCGCAGCGCGTCCACGTCGCTGGTGGCGCGGGAGATGATCCGGCCGGAGGTGTAGCGCTCGTGGAAGTCCAGGCTGAGCTGTTGGGCGTGCCGGAAGATCCGGCCGCGCAGGTCGAGCAGGACGTCCTGGTTGATCCGGGCGCTGTAGCGGATGAACAGCCGCTGCAGGTAGGTGGAGAGCAGGGCGCAGCCCAGGTACGCGGAGATCACCGCGATCAGCGGGCCGCTGTCGTGGTCGCGCAGCGCCGGGATGCCCCGGTCCATCGCGAACGCCACCAGCAGCGGGCCGGCCTGCAGGGCGGCCTGCTGGACCACGATCACCAGCATGGCGAGCACGATCCGGCGGCGGTGCGGGCCCAGCAGCTGCCCGAGCAGGGCGCGCGCGGCGCCGGGCGGGACGGGGATGTCCTCCTCGTCGGCGGCGGGCGGCGGGAGCTCCTCCAGCTCCTCGGCGGGCTCCAGGGTGGTGGTCATCGCAGGGCACTCCCTTCGAGTTCCTGGGCGCTCTCGCCGGACATCAGTTCCCGGTAGGCCGGGGAGGTCTTCAGCAGGTCGTGGTGGGTGCCGACGGCGGCGATCCGGCCGTCGGCGAGGAGGGCGACCCGGTCGGCGAGCAGCACGGTGCTCGGGCGGTGCGCCACCACCAGGGCGGTGGTGCCGGACAGCACCTCGCGCAGCGCCCGCTCGACCAGCGCCTCGGTGTGCACGTCGAGGGCGGACAGCGGGTCGTCGAGGACCAGGAACGCCGGGTCGCCGACCACCGCGCGGGCCAGCGCCAGTCGTTGGCGCTGGCCGCCGGACAGGCTCAGGCCCTGCTCGCCGACCTGGGTGTCGGGGCCGGCCGGGAGCCGGTCGACGAAGTCGGCCTGGGCGGTGGCGAGCGCGGTGGCGAGCCGGTCGGGGCCGGCCTGCTCCGCGCCCATCAGGACGTTGTCGCGGACCGAGGCGGAGAACAGGGTCGGCTCCTCGAAGGCGACCGACACCAGCCGGCGCAGCTCCGCGCGCGGGATGTCCCGGACGTCGCGGCCGTCCAGGGTGATCGAGCCGCCGGTGGCCTCGTACAGCCGGGGGAGCAGTGCGGTGAGGGTGGTCTTGCCGCTGCCGGTGGCGCCGACCAGGGCGAGCGTCTCGCCGGGCCGGATGTGCAGGTCGACGCCGGCCAGCAGGTCGGGGGTGCCGGCCGGGGCGTCCGGGTAGCGGAAGCGGACACCGGTGAAGCGGATGCCCCGGCCGTCGCCGGCCGGGAGGCCGGTGGGGCGCTCCACCGGGTCGGGTTCGTCCATCACCTCGAAGTACCGGTCGGTCGCGGTGGCGCACTCGTTGGCGTACGCGAGCAGCCAGCCCAGCGACTCCACCGGCCAGCGCAGCGCCAGCGCGGTGGACAGGAAGGCGACCAGGGTGCCGGCCGAGAGGTCGTCGTGGGCGACCTGGACCGCACCGACGGCCAGCGCGCAGCCGAGCGCCAGCTCGGGCAGCCCGACGATGACCGCCCAGAGGTTGGCGAGCAGGTCGGCCTTGCGCAGCTCGGTGGTGCGCAGCCGCTCGCTGTGTCCGGCGAACTCCTCGGCCATGGTGCGGTGGCGGCCGAAGGCCTTGAGGATGCGGATGCCCAGGATGGACTCCTCGACCACGGTGGCGAGGTCGCCGTTCTGGTCCTGGGCCTGCCGGGCGGAGGCGGCGTAGCGGCTCTCGAAGTAGCGGGTCAGCACCATCAGGGGGACGGCCGGCACCAGGGTGATCAGGGCCAGCTGCCAGCTGAGCGTGAACATCAGCGCGGTGCCGGTCAGGAAGACCATGGTGTTGACGATCAGGAAGACCAGCGGGAAGGCCAGGAACAGCCGCATGGTGAACATGTCGGAGGTGGCCCGGGAGAGCAGCTGGCCGGAGGACCAACGGTCGTGGAAGGAGACCGGCAGCCGCTGCAGTTTGGCGTAGAGGTCGCCGCGCATGGCGGTCTCGACCTTGGCCAGCGGGCGGGCCACGATCACCCGGCGGACGCCGAACAGCCCGGCCTCGACCAGGCCGAGCAGCAGCAGGACGCCGGCCAGCGGCCACAGGCCGGCCAGGTCGCGGTGGGCGATCGGGCCGTCGACGATCCGGCGCAGCACGATCGGCACCCCGAGCACGCTGACCGAGGCGATCAGCGCGGCCAGGACCGCCCCGGCCAGCCGCCAGCGGGCCGGGCGGGCGTACGGCCACAGGAGCAGCAGGGACCGCACCGTGGACCGGTGCGCCGGCCCGGCGGCGGGGTCGGGTCTGCGGACCGACGCTTCGTCAGGGTTGCCGGTGGTCTGCGCGCACTGCTCGTTCTCGGCCATCGCGGAGAGGGTAGGCCGTGACCCTGACATTTCTCATCCGGTTTTACGCCCCTGTCGGCGGGAACCGGCCATGGTCGGACCCGGCGCCGGCCGAGGGGTCCGCCGGGTCGACGGCCCGCAGCAGGCGGCAGGAGCGCCCGGCCAGGGTGACGGCGGTCAGTGCGGGGTGCGGGCCCTCGTCGGCGGTGTCGCGGGAGGTGTCGACCTCGGTGCGGTAGGCGGACGCCCAGGGTTCGCCCGGCAGGGTGAAGGAGACCGCCTGCGGGCCGGCGTTGAGCAGCAGCAGGAAGCTGTCGTCGCGCAGCGGGCGGCCGTGCTCGTCGCGTTCGGACATCGCGGTGCCGGAGAGCAGCATGCCGAGGACGGCGGTCGGGGTGAACCAGTCGGCCTCGGTCATCTCCCGGCCGCTGTGGGCGAACCAGGCCAGGTCGCGCTGGCCGCCGGCGACCGCGGCCCGGCCGGAGAAGAACGCCCGCTGCCGCAGCACCGGGTGCCGCCGGCGCAGGCCGATCAGCCGCCCGGTCAGCTCGGCCAGCGAACGCCACTCGGGCTGCTCCAGCAGCGACCAGTCCAGCCAGCTGGTCGCGTCGTCCTGGCAGTAGGCGTTGTTGTTGCCGCCCTGGGTGCGGCCGAGTTCGTCGCCGGCGGTGAGCATCGGGACGCCGGTGGACAGCAGCAGGGTGGTGAGCAGGTTGCGCAGCTGGCGTTGGCGCAGCGCCAGCACCTCGGGGTCGGTGCTCTCCCCTTCGGCGCCGCAGTTCCAGGACCGGTTGTCGTCGGTGCCGTCCCGGTTGCCCTCGCCGTTGGCCTCGTTGTGCTTCTGGTTGTAGGAGACCAGGTCGCGCAGGGTGAAGCCGTCGTGCGCGGTGACGAAGTTGACCGAGGCATACGGGCGGCGGCCGCCGCGCTGGTACAGGTCGGAGGAGCCGGAGAGCCGGTAGCCGAGCTCGCGGACGTCGGGGCGGGCGCCGCGCCAGAAGTCCCGCACGGTGTCGCGGTACTTGTCGTTCCACTCCGCCCACAGCGGCGGGAAGCCGCCGACCTGGTAGCCGCCGGCGCCGACGTCCCACGGCTCGGCGATCAGCTTGACCCGGCTGAGCAGCGGGTCCTGCGAGACGGCGCCCAGGAACGGGTGGTGCATCTCCACCCCGTCGCTGCCGCGGGTCAGCGCGGAGGCCAGGTCGAAGCGGAAGCCGTCGACGCCCATCTCGGTCACCCAGTAGCGCAGCGAGTCGGTGATCAGCCGGACGGTGTGCGGCTGGCGGGTGTCCAGGGTGTTGCCGCAGCCGGTGTAGTCGGCGTAGCCGCGGCGGCCGCGGTCGAGGCGGTAGTAGCCGGCGTTGTCGATGCCGCGCAGCGACAGGGCCGGGCCCATGATTCCGCTCTCGGCGGTGTGGTTGTAGACCACGTCGAGGATCACCTCGATGCCGGCCGCGTGCAGCGCGCGCACCATCCGCTTGAACTCGCCGACCTGTTGGCCGCGGCTGCCGGAGGCGGAGTACCCGGCGTGCGGGGCGAAGTAGCCGAGGGTGTTGTAGCCCCAGTAGTTGACCAGTCCGCGCTGCTGGAGGTGGTCCTCGCTGACGTGGTGGTGGACCGGCAGCAGCTCCACCGCGGTGACCCCGAGCCGGGTCAGGTGCTCGATCGCCGCCGGGTGCGCCAGGCCGGCGTAGGTGCCGCGCAGCTGCGGCGGCACGTCCGGGTGGCGCATGGTGAAGCCGCGCACGTGCAGCTCGTACAGCACCGTCTCGGCCCACGGGGTCTTCGGCCGCTGGTCGTCGTACCAGTCGTCGTCGTCGTGCACCACCACGCCGCGGGGCACGTACGGCGCCGAGTCGCGGTTGTCCCGGACGGTGTCGGCGACCTCGCGCTCGGGCCAGTTGCGCACCGCGGTGCAGGTGGCGTCGTGCGCGGTGTACCGGCCGTCGACGGCGCGGGCGTACGGGTCGAGCAGCAGCTTGGCCGGGTTCCACCGGGCGCCGGTCCACGGGTCCCAGCGGCCGTGCACCCGGTAGCCGTAGCGGGTTCCGGGCATCACCCCGGGCAGGTACCCGTGCCAGGTCTGGAAGGTCTGCTCGGTGAGCCGGTGCCGGCTCTCCTGGCCCCGCTCGTCGAAGAGGCAGAGCTCGACGGCCTCGGCGGCCGGCGCCCAGAGCGCGAAGTTGGTGCCCCGGCCGCCTCGCAGGTCGGTGCGGAAGCGCGCGCCGAGCGGCTGCCAGCTGCCCGGCCAGGGGTCGGGCGGGGCCGGGTGGGGCGCCGTGCCGTTCGGCCGGTCGGCCGCCGGGCGCGGTGCGCCCGGGCTCGTCCCCGTGTCCAGCTCCTGCCACGCCGTCATCGCCGCACCCTCCCAGCGCGGGGGTCCCTTCCCCGCCTCCGTCTTGTTCCCTGATCGGATGCCGCAGTCACGTCCCGGTGCCTCTCGTGACGGAATGTGATGATTCTGTCCCGCGGTGGGCCGCCGTGACGGCCGTCGGGGGAGATCGTGCCCACGTGTCCCCGCCCCGATGCGGTCGTTATGCCCGCTACCGGGCCGGTCGCGGCCCCGGGCGGCTGATCAGGGAGGGCCGGGATGCACCCGGGAGTACGGGGCTGGGCGCGGCGGGCGGCGGCGCTCGGGCTGGGTCTGCTGCTGACGGGGTGCTCGGGCGGGTCCGCCGGGCCGGGCAGCACCGACGCGGCCGCACCGGAGCCGCCGCGGACCGTGCCGCACGCCCAGCTGGCCGTCACCCCGGCCGACGGCGCCCAGGAGGTGCCCCTCGACGGGCCGGTCACGGTGACGGTCGCCCGGGGCCGGCTGGTGAGCGTGCGGCTCGCCGACGAGAAGGGCGCCGAGGTGCGGGGCCGGCTCGGCGCGGGCGGCCGGAGCTGGACCCCGGACGGGCGGCTCGCGGCGGCCACCGCGTACACCCTGGACGCGGTGGCCGAGGACGACGAGGGGCTCACCGAGGCGCAGCACGCCGCGTTCGAGACCAGGACCCCGGACCGCACCTTCGTGGCCTTCTACACCCCGGAGGACGGGACCACGGTCGGTGTCGGCATGCCGGTCTCGCTGCGCTTCAGCCGGGCGATCACCGACCGGGCGGCGGTGGAGCGGGCGGTGGCGGTGACGGCGGACCCGCCGGTGCCGGTGGCCGGCCACTGGTTCGGCGCCCGGCGGCTGGACTTCCGCCCGGAGCGGTACTGGGCGCCGGGCACCCGGGTGACGCTGACCCTGCGGCTGAAGGACGTGCAGGGGGCGCCGGGCTACGTCGGCACCCAGTCCAAGTCGGTCCGGTTCACCGTCGGCCGCTCCCAGGTCAGCACCGTGGACCTGGACACCCGGACGATGACGGTGCGGCAGGACGGCAGGGTGGTGCGCACCCTCAAGGTCAGTGCGGGCGGGCCCGAGCACCCGACCTACCTGGGCGCGATGGTGGTCTCGGAGCGGTCCGCGGTGACCCGGATGGACTCGCAGACGGTCGGGCTGGGGGACGAGTACGACATCAAGGACGTGCCGCACGCCATGCGGCTGACCGGGTCCGGGACCTTCGTCCACGGCAACTACTGGTCCCCGCGGACGGTCTTCGGCACCGCCAACACCAGCCACGGCTGCATCGGCCTCGCGGACGTCAAGGGCGGCTCCCCGGACTCCCCGGCCGGCTGGTTCTTCGACCACACCATCACCGGCGACGTGGTCGAGGTCCGGGGCTCCGCGGGCGAGCGGGTGCCCGCCGACAACGGCCTGAACGGGTGGAACCTGCCGTGGGCCGGCTGGACGGTACGGAGCGCGCCCGCCACCCGGTGACCATTCACCGAACGGGCACCCGCCTCCCCTCGAAGATTCACTCAGACGGGCCAGTTATCCTGACCACCGCGCCGGTCCGGGGTCCCCGTCCGGCGAGCAGCGCTAAAGAAGTCGGCCCAGGGGTGCAACTCACCCGGGCGGCAGCGCGTGTATCGCTTTGGGTTACCGGGAGGGGAGCAGACCGACGTGAAGCCGGTTCGGGCGGCCGACGCCGCCATACGCATCAACACGAGGACCGCCGGACGCGCCGTGCGGCGCTCCGGCATCGCGCTGGCGATGGGCGGCGTCCTGCTGCTCGGCGCGGCCTGCAGCAGCTCGGGCGGCGGCTCGGCGGCCGGCGGTTCGGGCGGCGCCACGGGCGGCGGGGCGGCCTCGGCCGCGGCCGAGCCCGCGAAGGTCTCGGCCGCGCAGCTGACCGTGACGCCGAAGGACGGCGCCACCGACGCCGCGCCGAACGCCCTCCAGGTGGCGGTGGCCAGCGGCAAGCTGACCAACGTCGAGGTGACCGACAAGAACGGCAAGCCGGTGGCCGGCACCATCGCGGCGGACGGCCTGAGCTGGAAGCCGACCGAGGCGCTCGCCGTCGGCATGGTCTACAAGGTGAACGCGCAGGCCAAGGACGACGCCGGCCTGGAGGCCGCGTCGACCAGCACCTTCACCACGCTCACCCCGGCGAAGACCGCGGCGACCAACGACAACATCTCCGACAACGGCACCTACGGCGTCGGCATGATCGTCTCGGTGGCCTTCAGCAAGCCGATCAAGAACACCAAGGCGGTGGCGGACGGCATCACCTTCGAGGCCTCCGACGGCACCAAGGTCAAGGGCCACTGGTTCGGCAGCCAGCGGCTGGACTTCCGTCCGGCCGAGTACTGGAAGCCGGGCACCAAGGTCACCATCCACTACCGCCTGAAGAGCATCGAGGTCTCGCCCGGCGTCTACGGCGACGTGGACAAGGACGAGCCCTTCACCATCGGCCGCTACCAGGTGAGCACCGCGGACGCGGCCAGCCACCAGATGACGGTCAAGAAGGGCGACGGCTCCACCCAGACCATCCCGATCACCGCCGGCAACGACGACAACCCGTCGTACAACGGCACCATGGTCGTCTCCAGCAAGGAGAAGGTGACCCGGATGAACTCCGCAACGGTCGCCAACGTGGTCGGCGGCGAGTACGACGTGCCGGACGTGCCGCACGCCATGCGGCTCACCAACAGCGGCACCTACGTGCACGGCAACTACTGGAGCAGCGCCTTCGGCAAGTCCAACGCCAGCCACGGCTGCATCTCCATGCAGGACGGCAAGGGCGGCGACGACAACTCCACCGCGGGCAAGTTCTTCAGCTCCTCGCTGGTCGGCGACGTGGTCAAGATCGTCAACGCCAAGGGCAAGCAGGTCTCCCCGGACAACGGCCTGAGCGGCTGGAACGTCGCCTGGGGCAGCTGGTAACCCCAGGGAGTCACGGAGCATCGAAGGGCCCGGCCGTTCCTCGGAACGACCGGGCCGTTCTCCGTTCGTGACCGAATCTCGACCCTGGTCGCGCAACCTGGGTCGAGGACCCCACGTGTAAGTGGCTGACGGCCGACCGGGGAGATGGGGAGTACACGAGTGAAGTCGATACGCACGGGCCTGGCGGCCGGGGCGCTCTCAGGTGCGCTGGTGCTGCTGGCGACGGGCTGCGGTTCGGGCGGCGACACCGGGAGCAGCAGCGCCGCGCGCCTGGCGCCCGGTGCGTCCCCGGCGGGCACGCCCGCCCCCGCCACCCCGGCGAAGCCCACCGTCTCCTCGGCGGCGGTGACCATCGAGCCCGCCGACGGCGCCACCGGCGTCAAGCCCGCGGGGGCGCTGAAGGTCGGCGTGAGCGGCGGGAAGCTGACCACCGTGGCGGTCACCGGCCCGGACGGCAAGGAGGTGCCCGGCGCCGTCGCGGCGGACGGCCTCAGCTGGGTGCCGAGCGGGAACCTGGCGGTCTCCGCGCAGTACCGGGTGGCCGCCAAGGCGGTCGACGCCGCCGGTCTGGAGACCACCGCGCAGAGCGGCTTCACCACCCTCACCCCGGCCAAGGACGCCGGCGCCCACGACAACATCTCGGACGGCGGCACCTACGGCGTCGGCATGATCGTCTCGCTCACCTTCGACCGCCCGGTCAAGGACAAGGCCGCGGTCGAGAAGGGGGTCGGCTTCGAGACCTCCGACGGGACGGTGGTCAAGGGCCACTGGTTCGGCAGCCAGCGGGTCGACTTCCGCCCGGCCGAGTACTGGAAGGCCGGCACCACGGTCGCCGTCCACTACCGGCTGAAGAGCGTCGAGGTGGCGCCCGGCGTCTACGGCGGGGTGGACCGCGACGAGCCGTTCACCATCGGCCGCTCCCAGATCACCACCGCGGACGTGGCCACCCACCGGATGCAGGTGGTGCGCGACGGCCAGGCGGTCGACGAGGTGCCGTTCACGGCCGGCAAGGCGGGCTTCGACACCTGGAACGGCACCATGGTGGTCGAGGACAAGGCGGAGACCACCCGGATGAGCTCGCAGGGCGTCGCCGGGGTCGGCTCGGGCGAGGAGTACGACATCTCCGACGTCCCGCACGCGATGCGGCTGACCGACTCCGGGACGTACGTCCACGGCAACTACTGGAGCAGCGCGTTCGGCTCCTACAACGCCAGCCACGGCTGCATCGGCCTGGCCGACGCCAAGGGCGGCTCCGCCTCCTCGCGGGCCGGCAAGTTCTACGACTCCTCGCTGATCGGCGACGTCGTGACCGTGGTCAACTCCAAGGGCGAGCAGGTCGCCGCCGACAACGGGCTGAGCGGATGGAACCTGTCCTGGAACAACTGGTAGGCGCTCGAACGGTCCGCCGGGCGGACGTTCGGTTGCGACGGGCATATGCCAGACGACTAGTGATCGTTTGGTCATTGTCCGTACGCGCCCGCATGCGTTCCGCAATGATTGGCGCATGGCAGGATGGGGCGAAGCGGACCGGGCATCACATGGGCTGGCGGAACTGGCCGATGACGGCCCGTCGGCCTGTGGCGCCCCGGCGCTGTCGGAGCTGGAGCGGCTGACGCCCGGCGAGCTGGAGCGCACCGCCCGCCGGCGGCTGCGGGAGCAGGCCGAGGACCAGGAGGCCCGCCTGCCGTCCCGGCCGGTGTCGGCCGGCGTCGCGCGCCGGGTGGTGCTCGGCGTTCTCGCCGACTGGGGTCTGCACCAGCAGCTGGAGGCCGGCGAACTGCTCACGGGCGAGCTGGTCGCCAACGCGGTCCGGCACGCGGGCGGGCGCACCATCGGCTTACGGGTGGTCCGCCGTCCCGGCGTGGTGCGGGTCGAGGTACGGGACTCCTCGCGGGCGCTGCCCTGTCTGATCATGGCGGCCGAGCCGCTGCACGAGTCCGGGCACGGCCTGCGGGTGGTGTCGGAGATCGCCGACCGCTGGGGCGCGGACCTGCTGCCCCGCGGCAAGGGCGTCTGGTTCGAGCTCAAGGTGCGCGAGCGCACGACGGCCTGAGCGGCCCGCGGGCGGCCGGGGGCAGGCCCGGACAGCAGACCTGGACAGCAGGCCCGGGAAACAGTGCGGGGCCCCCGTCCACGGTGTACGTGGTTCAGGGGCCCCTGCAGGTCACCGTGCAGGCCTAGGGGGTGCTCGCCGCGCGGTGGTGACGGCCGGACCGGGTCATGGAGGCCGTGGATCGCGTCCGGCGCTCGCAACGCCCGACTTGTTCGACTATCGCACGGTCTCAGCATGTGAGCAAATTGGATTGGAAGGTTTGTAACCCACTTCACCTTCAGTGTGCGAATAGATTCGCGCGGCGGCCTCTGATTATTCAGCCGATGGACGCCTCATGTGTGGATTCCGTGCCCGGCCACCCCGGCCGGCCACCCCCCCGGGGCCGCGGCTCAGCACTCGATGACGTTGACCGCGAGGCCGCCGCGGGAGGTCTCCTTGTACTTGATCTTCATGTCGGCGCCGGTCTCCTTCATGGTCTTGATCGCCTTGTCGAGGGAGACGTGGTGCCGGCCGTCGCCGCGCAGGGCCATCCGGGCGGCGGTGACGGCCTTGACCGACGCCATGCCGTTGCGCTCGATGCAGGGGATCTGGACCAGGCCGCCGACCGGGTCGCAGGTCAGGCCCAGGTTGTGCTCGATGCCGATCTCGGCCGCGTTCTCGACCTGCTCCGGGGAGCCGCCGAGGACCTCGGCGAGGCCGCCGGCCGCCATCGAGCAGGCGGAGCCGACCTCGCCCTGGCAGCCGACCTCGGCGCCGGAGATGGAGGCGTTCTCCTTGAACAGCATGCCGATCGCGCCGGCCGCCAGCAGGAAGCGGACGATGCCGTCGTCGTCGGCGCCGGGGATGAAGTTCTGGAAGTAGTGCAGGACGGCCGGGATGATGCCCGCCGCGCCGTTGGTCGGGGCGGTCACCACCCGCTGGCCGGAGGCGTTCTCCTCGTTGACGGCCATCGCGTAGAGGGTGACCCACTCCATCGCGTTGGCCGGCCCGATGCCCTCGGCGCGCAGTGCGCGGGCGCCGGAGGCGGCGCGGCGGCGGACCTTGAGGCCGCCGGGCAGGATGCCCTCGCGGGCCATGCCGGCGTCGACGCACTCCTTCATCACGCCCCAGATCTCCAGCAGCCCGGCCCGGATCTCGGCCTCGGAGCGCCAGGCCTTCTCGTTCTCCAGCATCAGGCCGGAGATCGACAGGCCGGTCTCCCGGGTGAGCCGCAGCAGTTCCTCGCCGGTGCGGAAGGGGTAGCGCAGCGCGGTGTCGTCGGGGACCACCCGGTCGGCGCCGATGGCGTCCTCGTCGACCACGAAGCCGCCGCCGACCGAGTAGTAGGTCTTCTCCAGGACGGTGGCGCCGTCGGCGTCGAAGGCCCAGAGGGTCATGCCGTTGGCGTGGTAGGGCAGCGACTTGCGGCGGTGCAGCACCAGCTGGGTGTCCGGGTCGAAGGCGATCTCCTGGGCGCCGAGCAGCCGCAGCCGCTTCTCGGCCTTGATCCGCTCGACGTCCAGGTCGGCCTGGTCGACGTCGACGGTGCGCGGGGAGTTGCCCTCCAGGCCGAGCAGGACGGCCTTCGGGGTGCCGTGGCCGTGGCCGGTCGCGCCGAGCGAGCCGAACAGTTCGGCGCGCACCGAGACGGCCTGGGCCAGCAGACCCTCGGACTTCAGGCGGCGGGCGAACATCCGGGCCGCCCGCATCGGGCCGACCGTGTGGGAGCTGGACGGACCGATGCCGATGGAGAAGAGGTCGAAGACGCTGATGGCCACGGGGACGTCCTTGTCTGGTCACGTGGAGACGTGCGGAGTTGCTTGGGGGGTGCGGGCACGGCGCGGGGCACCGCGGTCCACTGTCCAGTGTGCGCGGTGCCCCGGAGAACCGAGGGGTACGGCGGGGGTCGTCCGCCGTACCCCGGGGTGAACTACAGGTTGGGGTAGAGCGGGTACTTCTCGGCCAGCGCGGTCACGCGGGCCTTCAGCGCGGTGGCCTTGGTCTCGTCGAAGGCGGGCAGCAGCGCCTCGGCGA